>DATNFS010000140.1:0-12875 GCA_035606275.1 Rudaea sp. | reverse complement strand
ACGAGTTCAACGAGCATTTGCGCAACGCGCGGCTATACGCAAGTTTCAAGCCGGGACAGATCGTCACAGACAAGTTCCTTGACCGCAGCGGTTCGGCCCCGGCACTGGTGGTCATTCCGACCGGAAGCTTCATGATGGGCTCCCCGGCAAGCGAGGAAGGACACCGCTCCAACGAAGAGCCGCAGCGCGAGGTGAAGATCGCGACCGGCTTTGCGCTTGGCCGCGACGACGTGACCGTCGCGCAATTTCGCGCGTTCGTCAGCGACGCCGACTACACGACCGATGCCGAGAAACTCGACACCTCGAGCGTGTATGACGAAGAATCCGGACGCATGATCGATCGTCACGGCGCCAGCTGGAAGGACGATTTTCTCGGCGAGCGCGCCACCGACAACCTGCCGGTGGTGCACGTGTCATGGAATGACGCGCAGGCCTACGTGCACTGGCTGTCGGCGCGCACCGGCAAGAAATACCGGCTGCCGAGCGAAGCAGAATTCGAGTACGCGCTGCGCGCCGGAACGACGACGCGATACGAGTGGGGTGACAGGAATCCGACGCGCGTGTACGCCAACCTCACCGGTGACGGCGACCGCTCGCCGCACATGCATCGCAGCTGGGCCAAGGCGTTTCCGAAATACAGCGACGGTTTCTGGGGGCCGTCGCCGGTCGGCAGCTTCGAGCCGAACAAGTTCGGCCTGCGCGACATCGACGGCAACGTGTCCGACTGGATCGAGGACTGCTGGCACGAAAACTACACGCGCGCGCCGGCGGACAGTCGAGCCTGGATCAATCCGGGCTGTTCCGAGCATGTCGTGCGCGGCGGCTCGTGGGGCAGCTCGCCGGATCAGGCGCGCTCGGCCTATCGCCTGGCCGCACCGGCCGAGACGCGCAGCGCGCGCGTCGGCATCCGCGTCGCGCGCGACCTGTAGGCGCGGCCTTACGGGCAGGTCAGTCCGGCCGGCTGCGTCAGGCGCGTCAGGTTCATGCTTCCGGTGCCGAATCCGTACGCCGAGTTGAACGTCACGGTGCCGCGGTTGCAGCTGGTGAACGTGAAGGTCAGCGTGCCCCAGGCATTCGGCACGATCGAGTCCGGGTCGAAATTCGGAATCCACCGGGCGCCGGTCGGCAGGACCGCGTTCGGGATCGTCGCCGTGGTTCCGCTGTAGGTCCCGACGCCACCGAACCAGGCCTGGTTGCCGGCCGGATCGAACGCGAACCAATACGCGAGCAGGCGGTTGTCGGGCAGCACTTCGAGCATCAGGCCGTGGCCGCTCTGGGTCGGATCGAACCAGTTGCCGGTGAAGCCGGGGCCGATCGTGCCGTGCTCGAGATCGACCAGCGCACCGCCGTTGCCGGCGATCGTCGTGACGATGCCGTTCGGCGCGACCTTGCGGATGCGCTCGTTGTCGGTGTCGGCGATGTACAGCGTGCCGTCCGCTCCGACCGCGATCCCGCGCGGATGATTGAACAGCGCCTGCGTGGCGGCGCCGCCGTCGCCGGCGAAACCGGCCTGCGTGCACTTTCCCGCGACTGTGCTGATGATGCCGGCCGCGACCTTGCGGATGCAGTGGTTGCCGGTGTCGGCGATGTACAGCTTGTTGCCGGCATCGACCGCGACGCCATACGGTGCTTCCATCGCCGCGGCGGTGGCCGGCCCGCCGTCGCCCGAGTAGCCGCACGTGAAGGCGAAGCCGCCGGACGGTTCAGCATCGTTGCCCGCGACGGTCAGCGTGCTGCCATCGCTGCGCACTTCGCGAACCCGGCAATAGGCGTCCGGCGCGAATACGTTGCCGGACGAATCGACGGCGATCTGTTCGGGCACGCACAGGCCCGGTCCGAGGTAGGCGGCGCCGCAGTTCGCGCCCGAAAGCGCGCTGATGATTCCGTTCGGCGCGATGCGGCGCAGCGGGCCGTAGGCGCTCGATACGAGCAGGTTGCCGGTGTTGTCGATCGCCACGCCTTGTGGCCAGTAGATCGTCGCCTGTGCCGCCGGGCCGCCGTCACCGGTATTGGCACGGAAGCCGTTGCCGAGGATCGTCGTCACGATGCCATTGGCATCGATCCTGCGCACACGGTTGTTGTAGGCGTCGGCAACGTACAGATTATACTGTGCATCGAGCGCCAGGCCGCCGACCAGTTCGCTGTAGTCGACCGGATTCTGCACCAGTTCGGGGTAGCTCAGCGGGAAGTTGAAGCGCGCATCGGTCGCCGCGCCGCCGTCGCCGGAATAACCCGGTTGTCCCGCACCGGCCACCCGCGTCAGCGCGCCGTGCGCGTCGACCTTGAATATCCGGTTCGGGCTGCTGCTGAAATAGACGTTGCCGGCCGCGTCTGCGGCGACTGCGCCGGGCGAGCCGATTGCGGTGCCGACGCCCGCTTGCGTCGCGATGTTGGTCAGGCGCAGCAGATCCATGCCGCCGCTGCCGAAACCGAGCCCGGCAATGAAGTCGACATGGCCGTGATCATGGTCGTTGAACGTGAACTTGAGCGTTCCCCATGTGTTCGGCACGATCGAACCGGAATTGAAATTCGGGATCCAGCGGCCTCCGGTGGGCAAGACGGCGCCGTCGATCGTTGCCGTGTTGCCGCTGTAGGTGCCCACGCCGCCGAACCAGGCCTGTTTGCCCGAGGGATCGAACGCGAACCACAGCGCCAGCAGCTGGTTGTTCGGCAGCACCTCGAGCATCAGGCCGTGGCCGGCCTGGGCTGGATTGAACCAGCTGCCGGTGATCGCGGCATCGATCGAAAATGGCTGGACCTCGAAGGCGCCTATATCGGCGCCGGGGCCGACTACGCGGGCAAACCCGCGCTGGTCGGTTGCAAGCTGCGCGCTGTTGTTGCCGGCGTCGATGGCCGGGCTTCCCGGTGCCAGGGCGTGGGTCAATGTCGGCCCGCCATTGTCGGCCAGCGGCAGCAGCAGCGGGTCCACGTGCAGCGTGCCGGACAAGTGCGTCTGTCCCGAATTGAGGTTGTTGTTGTAGTCCCGCAAGACCACATTGTCGTGACCGGTGACGACTCCGCCAGAATGGAACTCCAGGTCATTCGTGCCCTGTGCACTGGCAAAGATCGAGCTTTCTATCGTTGCAGTGGTAAATGCGACGCGAAGGGCGGAGCCCGATTCGCCATTTGCGTTGAATGCAAACGTGCTGTTGGAAATGCTCAAAGGCATGACCACGCAGCCGGCACTGTACAGGGAGGTGGCGTAATTGCCGGAGACGGTGCTGTTGCTGATCCTGACATTCGCGCCGTACGAGCCGAGCAGCAGATTGCCGAAAGCGAAGCCGCTGCAGGAAAACGCCCGGTTGCCCGAGATCGTCGAACGGTCGATGACGACGCTGCCCTCGGCGTACGCAGCACTCACGCCGATCCCGAGATTGTCGCTGATCGTGCTCGAATACATGGTGAAACCGCGAAGGGCGGAGACGCCTCCGCCCATCGAAGATCCATCGCCGCAAGCGGTCACGGTCGAGTGCACCAGGTATAGGCTTCCACCCTTGATGCAATAGCCGTTTGCATTGGCAATCTTGAGCGAGTCGACGCGCAGCGTTCCGCTTCCGCTGTGCACGAGGACCGAATCCGGTTCGCCCGCATGCCTGGCGCCGTCGATCGTCAGCGCCTCGGGACCGGGGCCCCGCAAGGTCAGATCGTCGAGCGCGGTCTGGATCGCACCGGTCGACAACGTGATTACGCCGCAGGTCAGGGCGGACATGTCGACGGTGTCGCCGCTGTGCGCGCGCGCCACCGCATCGCGCAGGCTGCCGTTGCCGTCGTCGTTGCAGTTGGCAACGACCAGCGCAGTGGCCACACTCTTCGGGGCGCCGCCGGAGAACGGCACGCCGGCCGCGTTGCCGGGCGCTGAATCGACGAGTCCGAGCAGCCCGAAGGCGACAGCCGTGCAGGTGGCCAGCGGCCTGGCGCGCAGGTCGCTGCATTGCGTGCGGTGCCCAATGTTCACAGTCACTCCCCTAAAAGATTCATTGCGGGTCCGCCGAGGCGCGCCTGCTTCCCGGCGACTCGACGCAATCGAATATCGCTTGCCCACCGGCAGTCGGTGTCCGGTCATCGGCCGAAGGCATCGCGCCCGCATCGCACGATGCAATGGTCGACTGGGTCGGCGGTCGGACCGCCAGTTCGGCGCGGACGCAGGCGGACACGATCAGTCCGCAGACGAGCAACAGCAGCGCGAAGCTGGCCAGGTAAAAGACGAGTCCGATCGTGGCAAGCAGAAAGACGTGCAGCGACCGGACGATCGTGGAAAACCTGTTCGATGTTCGCGAGTCCATCCTTGTCCCGTAATTTGCTGTTCGATCCGCGCGATGCCGTTGTACGCGACCGCTGCGCCGCGGACAATTCCCCGCAATGGCTAGGCCGGCTCGGGAATCATCCGCGCGACGGCGTTCGCGGTGAATCATCCGAATTGAGTAGTCCGGTCGACCGGACTAGGCACAACGGCGGGGCCCCGCCCTGATCTATTGACAAGGTCGCGGCCAGGCGACTCAATTGCCATGCCTGAACGTCAGCGGGATGGCGCGCCCACGATGCGGCTGGACGGGCTTGGGAGGGAGCAGATGTTGCGGGGAGGGGCCGGGGGAATCTTCTGCGCGCTGTGCTGCATTGGCGCCAGCGGCAACGATGTGGTCGCCCAGGAACTGTCCGAACGCGAATTCCTGGCTGAATTCCCGACGGTCCTGTCTGCTTCGCGCTTGCGCCAGGACCCGAGCGAAACGCCGCAGGCCGTCACCGTGATCGACCAGGCGATGATCCGCGCGTCCGGCGCGCGCGAATTCGCCGAGCTGTTCCGCCTGGTTCCCGGCTTCACGGTCAGCTACGTCACCTACGTCAAGGGCCTGCAGCCGATCGTCAGCTATCACGGCCTCGGCCGCGAGTTCTTCTCGCGGCTGCAGGTGCTGATCGACGGCCGTTCGATCAACAACGCCACGCTCGGCGGCGTCGACTGGAGCGAGGTTCCGTTCGCGCCGGAGGACATCGACCGGATCGAGGTGATTCGCGGCCCGAGCAATGCGACGCACGGCATCGGGGCGTTCCTCGCGACGATCAACTTCATCACCAGGTACGCGTTGCAGCAGCAGGGCGCGGAGGCCAGCGTCAGCGCCGGCGGCGGCGGCGTCCGCGACGGCGTCATGCGCTTCGGCAGCGGCGCTGGCGGGTTCGACTATCGCCTCGTCGCCGGCCATCGCGCCGATGACGGGTTCACCGGCGTCGACGATTCGCGCCGGCGCAACTTTGCGACGGCGCGCGCCGACTGGCAACCCGGTCCCGCCGACAGCCTGCTGCTGCAGGCCGGCGGGACCGATGGCAGCAACGGCACCGGCAGCGGCGCCACGGCGTTCGATCCGCGCCGCTCGGTGCAACTGACGACGTCCTACGCCCAGGCGAAGTGGGAGCACAGCTTCAATCCGGCCAATTCGTTCTACGTGCAGGCGTACTGGTACACCTTTCGTCTTGCCGACCAGTACGGCGTGACGCTGCCGCAGGCGCCAGCGGCGGGGCAGGTTTCGATCGACGGCGGCAGCTTTGCCCGGCGCAGCGATCTGGAGATCCAGCAGACGTTCGGCATGAACCCGAACCTGCGCTGGGTCTGGGGCGGCAGCCTGCGCGAATACGTCGCCGAGGTGCCGTCGCTGTACGCGGCGATCAGGCCGCTGCACGTCGAGCGGCTGTTCGGCCATGTCGAGTGGAGGATCGACGAGCGCCTGCTGGCGAACGCCGGCGCGATGATCGAGAACAACTCGCTCAGCGGCAGCGACGTCGCGCCGCAGCTCGCGTTGAACTATCGCTTCACGCCGGACCAGACCTTGCGCTTCAACGTGTCGCGTGCGTTGCGCACGCCGACCGTGATCGAAAACCAGGGCCAGTTCGCGGTCGGTTCGCCGGGGTCGCCGCGCGAAGGGCCGGCCGGCGACTTGCTGCCCGAGACGATCCTGTCGCGCGAGATCAGTTACGTCGCGCAGTGGCCGGAGCGCCATGCAACGCTCGATGTGAAAGTCTTCGACGACAGCGTGCGCGACCTGATCGACCTGATCGGCGCGCGCGACAGTCCGGGCGCGACGCCGTTTCCGAAGAACGCGGTCAATGGCGATTCCGCGCACGAACGCGGCATCGAGGGCCAGTACGTATGGCGGCCTTCGGCGGCGACGTTGCTGTCGGTGTCGGCGACGTGGCTCGACATCGACAGTGCGGACCGGCTCGACAACTATTCGAAGTCGGCGCCGCGCGGCACGGTCCACCTGCTCGCGTCGCAGCGCTTCGCCGAGGTGTGGGACGCCAGCGTGACGTTCCATCGCCAGGGCGCTTTCCGCGCCAGCGGCAACAGCGACCCGCAGCGTGCATTCAGCCGCGTCGATGCGCGCCTGGCGCGACAGTTCGCGCTGTGGCGCGGCGAAGGCGAGATCGCCGCGACGTTCGAAAACCTTTTCGACAGCCATTACACGGAGTACCGGCTCAACGATGTCGCGGACCGTCGCGCCTGGCTGACGTTCCGCTACCGGATGCCGCCGTGAGTGCACCGCCTGCCTTCGCGGCGCCGGCGCGACGCGTGCCTCGCCGGCGTCGCGCCGGACTTGCATTCGTGGCGATGCTCCTGGCCTGGCTCGCACCGACCATCGTGTCAGCGCAGGTGCTGGTCGTGCTGAGCGACGAGTCGTCCGGATACCAGGCGGTCGTCGCGGAATTGCGCACCGGCCTGCACGGGTTGCGCGACGGCGAACTGCGGCTCGACAACATCATCGCCGCCCGTCTTGCCGACGTCGATGCGGCGACATTTTCGCGTTACGAACTGGTCGTCAGCGTCGGCCTCGCCGCCGCCCAGGCCGTGGCCTCGCGCGGCGCCGCGACTGCGTTGCCGCCGACGCTTTGCCTGCTGATTCCGCGGCAGGGATTCGACAGGCTCGCGTTGCCGCGCGACAACGCGGGCGAACGGCGCGTGACGGCCGTGTTCATCGATCAGCCGCTGTCGCGCCAGCTCGATCTGCTGCGCCTCGCGCTGCCCGAGAGCCATCGCGTCGGCGTGATCCTGGGCCCGAGCTCGACCGCGCTCGGCGACGAACTGCGCGCCGGCGCGAAAGCGCGTTCGCTCGACGTTGCCACTGCGACAGTCGGCGAGCGTTCCGCGCTGTATCCGGCACTGCAAACCTTGCTGCCACGCAGCGACCTGTTGTTGCTCCTGCCCGATCCGGTCGCGATCAATGCCGACACGCTGTACGGATTGCTGCTGGCCAGCTATCGCGCACGCGTCCCGGTCGTCGGATTCTCGGAAGGATTGCTGAAAGCCGGTTCGCTCGTCGCGTTGTTCTCGACGCCGCAGCAGCAGGGCGCGCAGGGCGCCGAAATCGCGCGCCGCGTGCTGGCGCACGACGGCGGGCTGCCGGCGCCGCAGTATCCGCGCGCGTTCACGGTACGCGTCAACGCCAGCGTGGCGCGCTCGCTCGGCCTGCGCGTGCCGGACGAGCAGGAATTGCAAGCCGCGCTCGACGCGCGGCGTGGCGAGGGCGACGCGACACGCGAGGCCGGCGGCGCCACGCACGGTGGGCCGCCATGAAGCAGTGGGGCATCCGCGCACGCGTGTTCCTCCTCGCGCTCGCGCCGAGCGTGATGATCCTGCTCGCGCTGGTCAGCTACTTCACCTACGAGCGCATTGCCGAGGTCGAGCTTTCGCTGGCCGAGCGCGGCAAGCTCGTTGCGCGCCGGCTCGCCGCCCCGGCGGAATTCGCGCTGTTCGCCGGCGACAATACGGCGCTGCAGCGCCTCGCCGATGCAGCCGCCGCCGAGTCCGATGTCAGTGCGATCTCGATCGAGGATGCGGCAGGCGCCGAGCTCGTGCACGCCGGGCATGCTTTCGCGAAAGGCTCGATGCGCTTCTCCGAACCGATCGTGCAGACCCGCGTCGCGGTCGGCGATCTGCCGGAGCAGTTGAACGCGGCCAGCCCGCCGGCGACGCTCGGCCGGATCACCGTGGCCATGTCGCGCACCGCGGCGGAACGGCGGCAGCGTCAGTTGCTGCTGACCGGCCTTGCGCTGGGCCTGGCCGCACTGGCGTTTGCGCTGGCGCTGGCCGTGCTGATCGGCAACGCCGTGATCGGCCCGATTCGGCGCCTCGCCGGCGCGATGGTCGCGCTCGGCCGCGGCGAGTCTGCCGCACCGATCTCGACCGCCGGCGGTGGCGAATTGACGACGCTGGCCGAAGGCTTCAATCGCATGGCCGAGCGGCTGCAGGCCGACGCGCTCGAGCTGGAGCGGCGCATCAACGCGGCGACGCGGGAACTGCTGGTGCAGCGCGATGCGGCGCAACAGGCGACGAAGGCCAAGTCGCGTTTCGTCGCGGCGGCCAGCCACGACCTGCGCCAGCCGCTGCACGCCATCGGCCTGTTCACGTCGACGCTGCAGCGGCGCACGGCCGGCGGCGAACTGCAGGACGTCGTCGCCGACTTGGTCAAGGCGGTCGGTGCGATGGACCGCCTGTTCAACTCGCTGCTCGATATTTCACGCCTCGATGCCGGGACGTTGCGCGCGAATCCCCGTGCGTTTCCGCTGCAGCGACTGTTCGAGCAGCTGCAGGCCGAGTACGCCGAAGCAGCCGCGCAGAAAGGCTTGCGCCTGCGCATTCACGCGACGCGGGCGCTCGTGCAGTCGGACGAGGTGCTGGTGCACCGTGTGCTCGGCAATCTGGTCGCGAACGCGATCCGCTACACCGCAGCCGGCTCGGTCCTCGTCGGCTGCCGCCATCGCGGCGGCGACGTGGAGATCGAAGTGCGCGACAGCGGTATCGGCATCGCCGCGGACAAGCACGACGACATCTTCCTCGAGTTCTACCAGATCGGCGCCGGCGCGGGCCTCGGCCTCGGCCTGGCCATCGTGGCGCGCCTGGTACGCCTGCTCGGCACGCGGGTCAACGTGCGCTCCGCGCCGGGTCGCGGATCGACATTCGCGCTGCGCCTGCCGCGCGCTGCATGGGCGGCAGTACCGGCAGCGGAGGACCTGACCCTGCCGGTGCCGCGAAGGCACGACCGCGCATTGCGCGTCCTGGTCGTCGACGATGATCCGCTGGTATTGTCGGGCAACCGCGTGCTGCTCGAAGAACTCGGCTGCAGCGTGCAGACCGTCGCCAACGCGCGCGACGCTCTGGATGCCGTGGCCGCGCTCGACGGAACGCCGCTGCTCGTGCTCTGCGACATGTGGCTCGGCGACGGCGACAATGGCATCGAGCTGCTGCGCCGCATGAGCGCCCTGACGGGCGCACCGGTATCGGCTATTCTGGTTTCCGGCGATACCGGCCCACAGACGCTTGCGGCGGCCGCCGATGCGGGCTACGCATTGCTGCACAAGCCGGTTTCGCCGGCCAAGCTGCGCGCTGCGGTGATGAACCTCGCGTCCACCCTGCGCACCTTGAACGACTCCGGATTGCACGATGAAGATACTGCTCGCTGACGACCACGCGCTGATCCGCTCGGGCCTGCGCAACGAACTGGCTGAGCTCGCCGCCGCGGTCGATTTCGTCGAGGCCTGGGATGCGGTCTCGCTGCGCCATGCGTTCGAGAGTCATCGCGACCTCGACCTGGCGCTGGTCGACCTGACCATGCCGGGCATGCAGGGCGTAGCCTCGATCGCCGCGGTGCGCGGCGATTTTCCGACGGTCCCGCTGATCGTCGTATCCGGCGTCGACACCGGACCGCATGTGCAGGCGATCCTGCGCACCGGCGCCGCCGGCTATATCCCGAAGTCGGCGCTGCCGCAGGTCATGCTGCACGCGATCCGGCTCGTTCTGGCCGGTGGGCAATACGTTCCGCCCGAAATGATGCGTCTGCTCGACGACGAAGCGGCGGCGGCTAGCCGCTCTGCTGCACCGCCGCCGCCGTCGGCCGCGGACGCCGGCCGTCTCAAGCTGTTGAGTCCGCGCCAGAAGGAAGTATTCGCGCTGCTCGCGCAGGGTTTGTCGAACAAATTGATCGCACGGCAGCTCGACATCAGCGAAGGAACGGTCAAGAGCCACGTCGCGACGATCTTCGACGTGCTCGATGTGCACAACCGCGTGTCGGCCGTGGCCGAGGCGCGCAATCTTGCCAGCAAGGCCGGTTAGCAAGTGAACGGCGAGCGGCGCCGCGGGCGAAGCCGCGGCACGGCCTCACTCTGGGGGAATCGCCGCGCATGACTGCCGGCACGTCCGCGATCCGCAATCCGGTCCGGCCGCCGCCGACGACACGCGCCGGTGACGCAAGGCCACGCGAATCGCGCGCGGTCTATAATTGGCACAACATTTTTTCGGAGTGACATGGCAATGAATGCCCCGACCCGCATCGATACCACACGGATCATCCGCGCGCCGCGCGGCACGACGCTTTCCTGCCGGAGCTGGCTGACCGAAGCGGCGTTTCGCATGATCCAGAACAACCTCGACCCCGACGTCGCCGAGAACCCGAGCGAGCTCGTCGTCTACGGTGGCATCGGCCGTGCCGCGCGCAACTGGGAATGCTTCGATGCGATCCTGCGCTCGCTGCGCGAACTGGGCGACGAGGAAACGTTGCTCGTGCAATCCGGCAAGCCGGTCGGCGTTTTCCTGACGCATGCGGATGCGCCGCGCGTGCTGATCGCCAACTCCAACCTCGTGCCGCACTGGGCGACGTGGGAGCACTTCAACGAGCTCGACCGGAAGGGCCTCATGATGTACGGCCAGATGACGGCCGGCTCGTGGATCTACATCGGCAGCCAGGGCATCGTGCAGGGCACGTACGAAACGTTCGTCGAGATGGGCCGCCAGCATTACGGCGGCAATTTGAAGGGCAAATGGATACTCACCGCCGGGCTCGGTGGCATGGGTGGGGCGCAGCCACTCGCGGCGAGCCTGGCCGGCGCATGTTCGTTGAATATCGAATGCCAGCAGAGCAGCATCGACATGCGCCTGCGCACGAAGTATGTCGACGAGCAGGCGAACGATCTCGACGATGCGCTCGCGCGAATCGGCAAGTACACCAGCCAGGGCAGGGCAGTTTCGATCGCGCTGCTCGGCAACGCGGCGGAAATCCTGCCCGAGATGGTCCGGCGCGGCGTGAAACCCGACGCGGTGACCGACCAGACCAGCGCGCACGATCCGGTCAACGGCTACCTGCCGATCGGCTGGACCATTGCACAATGGTTCGAGCGGCGCAAGTCCGATCCGGACGGCGTGCGCGACGCGGCAAAGAAGTCGATGCGCGTGCATGTCGAGGCGATGCTCGCGTTCCAGAAGATGGGCGTGCCGACATTCGACTACGGCAACAACATCCGCCAGATGGCCAAGGACGAAGGCTGCCCGAACGCGTTCGATTTCCCCGGTTTCGTGCCGGCCTATGTGCGGCCTCTTTTCTGCCGCGGCATCGGCCCGTTCCGCTGGGTCGCATTGTCCGGCGACCCGGAAGATATTTATAAAACCGACAAAAAGGTAAAAGAGCTCATTCCCGACGATCCGGCCCTGCACAACTGGCTCGACATGGCCAAAAAGCGCATCAGCTTCCAGGGCCTGCCGGCGCGCATCTGCTGGGTCGGCCTCGGCCAGCGCCACAGGCTCGGCTTGGCGTTCAACGAGATGGTGCGCAACGGCGAGCTCCAGGCGCCGATCGTGATCGGCCGCGATCACCTCGACTCCGGCAGCGTCGCGTCACCGAACCGCGAGACCGAAGCGATGAAGGACGGCAGCGACGCCGTCTCGGACTGGCCGATCCTCAATGCGTTGCTGAACACGGCCGGCGGTGCGACCTGGGTTTCGTTCCATCACGGTGGCGGTGTTGGCATGGGTTATTCGCAGCATGCCGGTGTTGTGATCGTTTGCGACGGCACACCGGCGGCGGACAAGCGGATCGCGCGCGTGCTGTGGAACGATCCGGGTACCGGCGTGATGCGGCATGCGGATGCGGGCTACGACATCGCCTTGAAGTGCGCGAAGGAACAGGGGCTGAAACTGCCCATGGCGTAGGATGAGTCAGTTGAGTTGGAAGGTAACCAATGCTCCCAAGTCGACCTTGGAACTCTCCTTGAGAGCTGCCGAGGCAAGAACGCGAAAGACCATATCCGCGACGCGGTAGGTTGCTGTCGCAGTGGCGCCTGACGGGCGTGCCGCAGCAATTCAGACTCGGCGGTTCACCACGGCAACGCCGTGCCATTGCTGTGCCAAAACGTCCCGGTGCGCGCGAGGTCGAGCGAATCGACCTGTTTCACCAGCTGCGTTGCGGCTTGAGCCGGCGTCAGGTCGCCGTGCCCACCGACCATCTCGGTCGCGACGTAACCCGGATGCAGCAGGAATACCGCGATGCCGCGCGGCTGCAAGTCGACGGCGAGGGATTTGCCGATGGCGTTGACGGCGGCCTTCGATGCGCGGTAGCCGTAGGATCCGCCGGAGGCGTTGTCGGCCATCGAGCCCATCCGGCTCGTGATGATCGCGATCTTGCTGCCTTCGCCAAGGTTCGGCAGCAATGTCTGGGCGACGCGCAACGGGCCGAGCGCATTGACTTCGAACATGCGGCGCGCGCCCGCGAAACCGTCCGCGTCGATCGAACCGAGCGCATTGCGCTGCAGGATGCCGGCATTGAGCCAAAGCGCGTCGATGCGCACACCGTCGATGCGACGCGCGAGGTCGGCGACTGTCGCGTCGTCGCTCACGTCGATGCCGGTCTCGATTCCAGCTCCGGTCTGCCGCAACGCCTCGCTGCCCTCGCGGCAGACGGCGATGACGGTGTCGCCACGCGCAACGCATGTCTGCGTCAGCGCGAGGCCGATGCCTCGATTTGCGCCGGTGATCAGGACGGTCTTCATCGCATGCTCTCCATGGTTCGATTCGCCAGAAAACGGATCTGGCTCCTCGGACATGAGGTCAGGTTCGTTTGCCGGCA
>DATNFS010000139.1:0-10650 GCA_035606275.1 Rudaea sp. | reverse complement strand
TGTTGAGGATCACGTTCGCGGTCTTGCGGCCGACGCCGGGCAACGCCTCGAGTTCGGCGCGCGTGCGCGGCACCTCGCCGCCGTGGCGCGCGAGCAGCAGCGCGCAGGTCGCCAGCACGTTCTTCGCCTTGGCGTTGTATAGTCCAATTGTGGAAATGTAGCTTTTGAGCCTTTCCTCGCCGAGCGCGAGGATCGCGGCCGGCGTGCCGGCGACCGGGAACAGGCGCCGCGTGGCCTTGTTCACGCCGACGTCGGTCGCCTGTGCCGACAGGATCACGGCGATCAGCAGCTGGAACGGGCTGGCATACTCGAGCTCCGTGGCCGGCCTGGGATTGGCCTCGCGCAGGCGGCGAAAGATTTCGGCGCGCTTGTGCGGATTCACGTGCCGCCCTGTGACAGTTTCTTCGCGCGCGCGCGTTCGACCGCCGCCTCGACGGCGCTGCGCGCCGCGGCACCGGCATCGACCGCCGCCTTCGCCGCCGCGAGCTCGGTCGCGCGTTCGGCCGCATCGCGCGCGAGCCGTTCGTTGCGTGCATCGTAGCGCGCGCGAAAATGCGGTGCGCGCTGGAGTGCCGTGCGATGGTCGTGCGCCGGTACCATCGTGATGCAGTCCACCGGGCACGGCGGAATGCACAGTTCGCAGCCGCTGCATTCGTCGATCAGCACCGTGTGCATGAGCTTCGACGCGCCGATGATCGCGTCGACCGGACAGGCCTGGATGCACTTGGTGCAGCCGATGCACGCTTCTTCATCGATCAACGCCACCTCGGCGGCCTTTTCGCTTCCGTTCGCCGGATTCAACGGCCTGGCCGGACGGTCAAGCAGTGCGGCCAGCAGTTCGATGCCGGCCGCACCGCCGGGCGGACACTGGTTGATGTCCGCTTCGCCGCGCGCAATCGCCTGTGCATACGCAAGACACGCCGGATAGCCGCAGCGCGTACATTGCGTCTGCGGCAGCAGCGCATCGATGCGGACGGTCAGCTGATCGGAGCTTGCTGCAGGCATCGGCGGATTTTCGCAGGTTTCCGCTGCGTCTGCCCGGCCGCTGGTCGAGTCGATTCGCGCCTCAGCCGGTGCTCGCGGCGCTTTCAGGCGCAGGCAACCCGGCCTTGTGCTGGCTGATGGCACTGCCGTCCTCGCTGCGCAGACGCATGAACACGGCTACCGAGGTGACGGTCATGGCACCGAGCACGACGAACGCCAGGTGGATGCCGTGGATCAACTGCGCCGGCGCCGAGCTGAAGCGATCGGGTATGAAGAGCGCCGTGATCAGCGAGGCGCAGGCGACGCCGAAACTGATCGAGAGCTGCTGCACGGTACTGGCAATCGTGCTGGCGCTGCTGCTCTGCTCGCCGCTGACGTCGGCATAGGCCAGCGTGTTCATGCTGGTGTACTGCATCGAGGTGAACAGGCCGAAGCAGAACACCTGCGCGACGATCAGCCAGACCGGCGTTGCCGCGCCGATCGTGGCGAACAGCAGCAGCATTGCACCACCGAGCAGGGTATTGGCAACGAGCACGGTGCGGTAGCCCAGACGCGTGAGGATTCGCGGCATCGCCGCCTTCAGGCTCATCGCCGCAATCGCCTGCGGCATCATCAGCAGCCCCGACTGGACCGGCGTCAGGCCCAGGCCAACCTGGTACAGCAACGGCAGCAAAAACGGGATTCCGGCAATGCCCAGGCGCGTCACGAAGCTGCCGACGACCGCGGTGAAAAACGTGCGAATGCGGAACAGCGACAGGCGCAGCAGCGGGTACATCGTCTTGCGCGCATTGACGCCGTAACCGGCGAGCAGCAGCAGCGAGATCGCGAGCAAGCCGGCGATTTCGCGCGTGCTGAGAAAATGCTCGCCGAACACCTCCAGGACGTATGACAGCAGCGCGATTCCGGACCCGAACAGGATCAGTCCGGTGATGTCGAGCGGCCGCGCCTGTTCCGCGCGGTAGTCGGGCAGGTAACGGTAGACCATGAACAGGCCGAGCAGTCCGATCGGCACGTTGAGAAAGAAGATCACGCTCCAGTGAAAGTACTTGATGATCAGGCCGCCGGCGACCGGGCCGAGCATCGGCCCGACCAGCCCGGGGATCGCGACGAAACTCATGGCGCGCACGAGTTCGTACTTGGCAAACGTGCGCACCATCGTCAGGCGACCGACCGGGACCATCATCGCGCCGCCGAAACCCTGCAGGATGCGGCAGGCGACCAGTGCGTGGATGTTGCTCGAGATCCCGCACAGGAACGAGCCGAGCACGAAGAAGCCGATCGCCGCGGAAAACACCAGGCGCGTGCCGTACCGGTCCGCCATCCAGCCGCTGATCGGAATGAACACGGCCAGGCTCAGCGTGTAGCTGGCCAGCACCGATTTCATGCTCAGCGGCACCACGTTCAGCGCCTGCGCGATCGACGGCACCGCGGTATTGAGGATCGTCGTGTCGAGGGCCTGCATGAAGAAGGCCACGGCCACCAGCCACGGCAGCAGACGCTTGGGCGCCGGCGCGGACTCAGACATGGCGAAGGACGGGCCTGCTCCCCTGCGGCGTTGCACGGCTGGCCGTGAATGGCGCTGCCATCACGCGCCTTCGTCGGCAAAGCGATAGCCGACGCCGACTTCGGTCAACAGGTAGCGTGGCCGCGCCGGATCGGTTTCGATCTTGTGGCGCAGCGCGCGCATGTAGATGCGCAGGTAGTGCGGCGACTCGACGTGCGCGGCACCCCAGACCTCGCGCAGCAGTTGACGGTGCGTCATTACCTTGCCGCGATGCTTCGCCAGCACCGTCAGCAGCTGGTATTCGGTCGGCGTCAGGTGCAGGTCGACGCCGTCGCGTTGCACGCGATGCGCGGCCAGATCGATGCTCAGCGCGCCGGCTTCGATGCGCGTCTGCAGGCTGGCACCGTCGCGCCCGGCCAGGTGGCGCTGCGCTACGCGAAGGCGCGCGAGCAATTCGCCGATGCCGAACGGCTTGGTCAGGTAGTCGTCCGCGCCGCGATCGAGCGCGGCGATCTTGTCGTCTTCGTGGCTGCGTGCCGACAGCACCAGGATCGGCCGCTGGAACCATTCGCGCAGCCGCGCGATCACGTCGAGGCCGGACATGTCGGGAAGTCCGAGGTCGACGATGATCACGTCCGGCTGGCGCAGGGTTGCCAGGCGCAGTCCGTCGGCTGCGTTGCCGGCGACTTCCAGCGAATGACCATGGGCTTCCAGTGCGGCGGTCAGGAAGCGCTGGATCTGCGGATCGTCCTCGATCGCGAGCAGCCGCATCGGCGCCATGCTCACAGCGGCGGCTCCGCATCGCGCGGCAGTGAAAACAGGAATTCGGCGCCACCGTCGGGCATGTTGCGCGCCGAGATGCGGCCGCCATGCATCTCGACGATGACCTTGCAGATCGCAAGCCCGAGGCCGAAGCCGCTTTGCGCCGCCTCGACCTGGCCGCGATGGAACTTGTCGAACACCCTGGATTCCTGGCCCGGCGGCAGGCCGGCGCCGTGATCACGCACCGCGACGCTGATCCCGCCCGGCGTGGCTTGGGCGACGATCCGGATCGCGCTGCCCGGTGCGTGCTTGAGCGCATTTTCGACCAGGTTGAACAGCAGCTGTTCGATCAGCACTTCGTCGGCATGGATCAGCGGCAGATCCGGCGGTAGGTCGACACGAACCTCGCGCCCGGCGAGTGCGTCGTGCAGGCGGCGCAGCACGCCGCCGACGATCTCCTCGAGCGTCAACCACTGCCGCTTGAGCTGCACCGTGCCCTGGCTCAGGCGCGTCAGGTCGAGCAGGTTGTCGACCAGCCGGTGCAGGCGACGTGCTTCCTCCAGGATCGTCGTCTCGAGGCCGCGCCGTCGCTGCGCATCGAGCGCACTGGCACGATCGTCGCTCAGTGTCGATGCCGCGCCGATGATGCTCGCCAGCGGCGTGCGGAAGTCGTGCGAAATCGAGCTGAGCAGCACGTTGCGCAGACGTTCGGATTCGACCTGCACGTCGGCACTGTGCGCCGATTGGGCCAGCTGCACGCGCTCCATGGCGATCGCGGTCTGGTTCACCAGCGACTCGATCAGATGCATCTGCTCGGGCACGTCGAGCTGATGCGTCTCCTTCGGTCGCAGCGCGAGCACGCCGATGCAGCGCAGCTGCGCATTGAGCGGAAGGAAGATCGCTTCGGAGCTGGCCAGCGTGTCGGTGCCGTGCCCGGCCTTCTGGCGATGGTCGAACGCCCATTGGGCGATGCCCAGATCGTTGCCCGGCACCGGATAGCGCGCCTCGCTGCCGCTTCGCGCGCAGAAGTGTGCCGGGTCCTGCAGGCGGCCTTCTGCATCCGGCAGCAGGAGCGCCGCGCTGCCTTCGATGCCGGCGAGCAGGTGCGAACGCAGTACGTCGCCCAGCTCATGCAGGTCCCGGCTGCGCGCCAGTTCGCGCGACAATCCGTAAAGTTCGGCGGCACGTCGCTCGCGCGCACGCGCGACGCTTGCCTGCCGGCGGCCTCGCGCGGCGAGGTTGCTTATGACCAGACCCGTCGCCAGCATGACGGCGAACGTGATCAGGTACTGCGTGTCGGAGACGGCGAACGAATAGCGCGGCGGGACAAAAAGGAAGTCGAACAGCAGCACGCTCAGCACGGCGGCGAGCACCGAAGGGCCGCGTCCGAAGCGCGCCGCCGCGAGCACGGTGCCGAGCAGATACAGCATGACGAGGTTGGTGCGCTCCACGTATGCAAACAGCAGCGCGCACACGATCGTGATGGCCGCGGTAACGGCGGCGCTCCACGCGTACGCCGGCCAGGGGCTCGATCGCGCCGGCAGGCGTGGCGGTGTCGAGGCACGCCCGGCGTCGGGCTCGCCGGTTATGACGTAGACGTCGATGTGGCCGCTGGCGCGGACGATTTCGTCGACCAGCGACGGCTTGAACCGGTCCTGCCAGCGGCTGCGGCTGGGCTTGCCCACGATGATCTTGCTGACGTTGTGCTGGTGCGCGAATGCCAGCGCTTCCTGCGCGACGCTCTCGCCGCCGAGATTCGCGGTCTGCGCGCCGAGACTCTCGGCCAGCTTGAGCGTCTCGATCACGCGGTCACGCGCGGCGCGCGGCAGCCGCGTCAGTCGCGGCGTCTCGACATAGATCGCATGCCATTCGGCATGCAGCGCCGTCGCGAGACGCCGTGCCGCGCGCACCAGGCGTTCGGACAACGGGTCCGGGCCGACGCAGACGAGCACGCGTTCGCCGGCCGCCCAGGTTTCGGTTATCGCATGATGGTCGCGATACTCGCGCATCGCCGCATCGACCTGGTCGGCCGTGGCGCGAAGGGCAAGCTGACGCAAGGCAATCAGGTTGCCCTTGCGAAAGAAGCGTTCGAGCGCACGTGCGCTCTTGTCCGGCGCGTAAACCTTGCCTTCGCGCAAGCGCTCCAGCAGGTCGTCCGGCGGCAGGTCGACCAGTTCGACCTCGTCGGCCGAATCGAATACGCGGTCAGGCACGGTCTCGCGCACGACAACTCCGGTGATCTGCGCGACGATGTCGTTCAGGCTCTCGACGTGCTGCACATTGACCGTCGTGTAGACATCGATTCCGGCGTCGAGCAGTTCGACGACGTCCATCCAGCGTTTCGGGTGACGCGCGCCCGGATGGTTGCTGTGCGCCAGTTCGTCGACTGCGACGATCCGTGGCTTGCGCCTCAGGGCCGCGTCAAGGTCGAACTCGGTGAGCGTGATGCCGCGGTGCTCGAGCTTCTGCGGCGGAAGCACTTCCAGGCCCTGCAGCAAAGCCTCGGTCTCCGGCCGACCATGCAGCTCGACGTAGCCGATGACGACGTCGGCGCCATCAGCTTTGCGCTTGCGCGCCGCCTCCAGCATCGCGTAGCTCTTGCCTACGCCGGGCGCGGCGCCGAAGAAGATCTTGAGGCGACCGCGATTGCCGCGCGCTTCTTCCTCGCCCACTCGGGCGAGCAGGGCATCGGGATCGGGTCGCTGGTCGGCTGGGGCGCTTGGCATGATGGTTCGAAGCAATCGACTCCATGATGCCGCATGCGAACAACCTTTTGCCACTTGCTGTCCGGCCGCAGGCCCTGTACCAGGCCGGCTGGAATGCTTGGAGGCCTTGCAGGTCCCGGGACGATCCTGTCGAAGATACCAACTCCCGCCGTCGCCGCCAGGAAGGCCGGCGCGTGCGTATGAGCGCGTCCGCAATGTTCGCTCAAATTGGATTAGCGCGATGCAGCGGCCATGTTCAGATCTCCACCTGCGTCCCCAGTTCGATCAGTCGATTGCCGGGGAGACGGAAAAACGCCGTGGCGGAACTCGCGTTGCGCGCGAGAAACGCGAACAGTCTGTCGCGCCATAGCGGCATTCCCGCCCGATCAGTCGCGACGACAGTTTCGCGACTGACGAAGAACGTCGTGTCCATCATCGAGAATTGCATGCCTTTGGCTTCACAACGCTCCATCGCCGCGGGAATGTCCGGATCTTCGGCGAAGCCGAAGCGGACGACGAGACGGAAAAAATCGTTCCCGAGGGCGGTTATTTCAGTGCGCTCGCTGTTCGCGGCAAACGGTACCTCGAGCGTTTCGACCGTCAGGAGCACGTTGCGCTCATGCAGAATCTTGTTGTGCTTCAGGTTGTGCAGCAGGGCGTTGGGAACCGCGTATGCGTTGGGGGTCAGAAAGATCGCCGTGCCCGAAACGCGCGGCGGCGGATGAGCGGAAACGCTTTCGATGAACGGGGCCAGTGCCAGACCGCTTTGCTTGATCCCGCGCAGCACCAGTTCGCGTCCTCTTCGCCATGTCGTCATCACCGTCAATGCGACCAGGCCGAGCGCCAGCGGGAACCAGCCGCCTTCTTCGATCTTGATCGCATTTGCGCTGAACAGCGACACGTCGATGGCGAGGAAGACCACGCCTGCGGCGAAGACCAACGCGCGGCTCCATTTCCAGCCGCGCCGGGCGACGACCAATGCCAGGCAAGTCGTCGTGAACATGGTGCCGGTCACGGCGATGCCATAGGCGGCGGCGAGCGCCTCCGATGAACGAAAGCCGAGGACGGCAGCGATCACGAGAACCAGCAACAAGCGGTTGATCCAGGGCAGGTATATCTGCCCTCGTGTCTGCCGGGACGTATGCACGATTTCCATGCGCGGCGAAAACCCGAGTTGAATCGCTTCGCGCGTCATCGAGAACGCGCCCGAGATGACGGCCTGCGAAGCGATCACCGTCGCTATCGATGCGAGCATGATCATCGGAATCAGCAAGGGCGCCGGTAGCATGCGATAGAACGGGTTGTCGACCGCTTGCGGGTTGGACAGCAGCAAGGCGCCCTGGCCGAAATAGTTGAGCACTAGGGCTGGCGACACGTAGCCGAACCACGCCAGGCGAATCGGGTTTCTGCCGAAGTGTCCCATGTCGGCATAGAGCGCCTCGCAACCGGTGATGGCCAGAACGATTCCGCCGAGCGCGAGGAATCCGTGCCAGCCGTTGTCGCGGAAGAACTCGATTGCAAGCAGCGGATTCAATGCGGACAGCACTTGCGGCTCATGCGCGATCTGGACGACGCCCAGTACGGCGAGCGTCGCGAACCAGAACAGCATGATCGGACCGAACACCGCACCAACGCGCGAAGTGCCATGATTCTGCAGCACGAACAACCCGAGCAGAATCCCGATCGAGAGCGGCACCACCCAGTGTTCCAGCGCGGGCGCGAGCACCTTCAGGCCTTCGACCGCCGACAATACCGAAATTGCCGGCGTGATCACTCCATCGCCGTAAAACAGTGAAGCGCCGACCAAGCCCAGGATCATGATCGCCCATCGCAGCTGCGCGTTGCCGCGCGCGCAGCGCTGCGCCAGGGCCATCAGCGCCATGATGCCGCCTTCGCCGTTGTTGTCGGCGCGCATGATGAAAACGACGTACTTCAGCGAGACAATCAGCACAAGCAGCCAGAACATGACCGACAGCACGCCGAGAATGTTGGTGGCATTCGGCGCGATGGCCGCATGGGCGTCGCCAAACGTGCTCTGTATCGTGTACAACGGACTGGTGCCGATGTCGCCGAAGACGACACCGAGCGCGCCGAGCGCAAGAGTCCTGAAAGCGCGCCGATTCGTGGAAGTGCCATTGATCGCTGCCGTCATGATGCCCCCGTGTCGTGCTCCGACTTCGTTTACCACTTGCCGTCGAGACGAAGATTCAGCTCAAGCACGTTGACGCGCGGTTCGCCGAGGACGCCGAACGTGCGGCCTTCGGTCGCCATGTCGACGACTCGGGCGACGTCGCCTTCGGCCATGCCGCGCGCGCGCGCGACGCGCGCGATCTGATAGCACGCTGCCGCCGGCGATATGTGCGGATCCAGGCCGCTGCCCGAAGCAGTCACGAGATCGACAGGCACCGGCGATGTGTTGTCCGGATCGACCGTGCGCAGCGCTTCGATGCGCTGCTTGACTGCATCAACCAGCGCCGGATTCGTCGGGCCGAGGTTCGACGCACCCGATGAAGCGGGGTTGTCCGCGAATGCAGTCGTCGCCGACGGCCGGCTCCAGAAGTACTTCGGATCGGCAAACGCCTGTCCGATCAGGGCCGAGCCGAGCGGCTTGCCGCCGCGCTCGATGACGCTGCCGTTGGCGGTGCCGGGAAACAGCAGTTGCGCTGCGCCGGTGACGAGCAACGGATAGACGACACCGGTGAGCACGGTCATCGCGGCCAGCATCAGCAAGGATTGACGAACTAGTTTATTCATGACTGGACCCTGGTTTCCGGGAAGTGTCGCCATCGCTGGCAACCTCTTGATCCTGGCGTTCACGCGATGGCACTAGAATGTCGCCTGCAGCATCACGAAACCGCGCGTGCCGCCGACATCGAGCGTGTCGCTCGTGTTGCGCAGACTGGCCGTGTTGCGATAGAAGGCGCCGTTGGTCGCTTGCGTGACGCCAAGGCTCGCGTTCCAGGGCGTGGCGAACTGCCATTTCAGCGTGGCGCCAAAGTCGCTGTAGCTCGGATTCGAGGCGCCGTTCACCAGCGGCGTGACAAGCCTGGCGGGAATGTCGGTGCGCGCGGCGTGCAGCGCGAGGCTCCACTGGTCGCTGAGCGGAATCACGGCGTCGAGCTGGACGTATTGCGTTCCCTTCGAGTCGCCGTCGTAGCCCTGCCCGGTATCGATCGCGAAGTAGTCGGTCAGCGAGTAGCTGTATTTCAGCGTCAGCCACTTCCAGCTCAACGCCGCGTTTGCTTCGAGCGTGCTGAACGAGCGCGACGGCAGCGGCGGCTTCGCGTCGTCGAGATTGCCGCCGGGATAGACGTAGCCATACAGGCCGGCGCGCCACGACCAGCCGTCGTTGAAGTCCGCGCCATAACTCGCGTACAGGTCCAGCTCCATCAAGGCGCCCGGATAGCTGTTCTCGCTGACGCTAGAGGCCCAGAAGCCTGCGGCAATGCCGTTCTTCAGCGCCACGTCGCCGCCGCCTTGCACGGCGGGGCCGCCCCAGGTCTGCGAGATACCGCGGAACATGTAGTCGGACGCGACCGCGGCATTGCCGGTGATCGCGTCGTCCGGCTGCGGTGGCGACGCATCCTCGGCGCGTGCGGTCAGGGCAACAGACAGCGTCAGCAGCGAGCAGGGAAGAGTCCGGGACTTTGCGTTCATTGTGATTTTGCCTTTTCGGCGGGGCGGTTCTTCAGGCAAGCCCGAGCGCAACGAGAATCAGATCGATGATCTTGATGCCGACGAATGGCACGGCGATTCCGCCGAGGCCGTACACCAGCAGGTTGCGGCGCAACAGCTCGCCGGCGCCGCGCGCGCGCGTGCGCACGCCCTTGAGCGCCAGTGGAATCAGGAAAATGATGATCAGCGCGTTGAAGATGACCGCGGACAGGATCGCGCTCTGCGGCGTAGCCAGATGCATGATGTTCAGCGCGTTCAGCGACGGGTACGCGCCCGCGAACGCCGCCGGGATGATCGCGAAGTACTTGGCGACGTCGTTTGCGATGGAGAACGTGGTCAGCGCGCCGCGCGTGATCAGCATCTGCTTGCCGATCTCGACCACTTCGATCAGCTTGGTCGGGTTGGAATCGAGGTCGACCATGTTGCCGGCCTCTTTCGCGGCCTGCGTGCCCGTATTCATCGCGACGGCGACGTCGGCCTGCGCCAGCGCCGGCGCATCGTTGGTGCCGTCGCCGCACATCGCGACGAGTCGTCCTTCCGCCTGGTTCTTGCGGATCAATTCGAGCTTCGCTTCCGGCGTGGCTTCGGCGAGGAAGTCATCGACGCCCGCTTCGGCGGCGATTGCCGCAGCCGTCAGCCGGTTGTCGCCTGTGACCATGATCGTCTTGATGCCCATCTGCCGCAGCTCGGCGAACCGTTCGCGAATGCCGCCCTTGACGATGTCTCGCAGCTCGACCACGCCGAGCGCGCGGCGGCCGTCGGCAACCACGAGCGGCGTCGATCCGGCGCGCGCGACCGTGTCAACTGCCTCGGTGACCTTGCTCGGCCACGAACCGCCTTGCTCCTCGATGAACTTGCGCACGGCGTCCGCGGCTCCCTTGCGCAGACGTCGACCTTCGATATCGACGCCGCTCATGCGCGTTTGCGCGGTGAACTTGTGGAACGTGTGGGAAGTGGCGGCCAGGTCGCGGCCGCGCAGTTGGAATTTCTGTTTGGCCAGCACCATGATCGAGCGGCCCT
>DATNFS010000138.1:0-7759 GCA_035606275.1 Rudaea sp. | reverse complement strand
GTAAGTGCTCTTGCCGAGGCAGATCGTCAGTACCTGGCGCGGGATGCGAAAGTACTCCACCGTCCGCGCCAGCGCAAACGAATTCGGCGGGATGATGCACACGTCGCCGCGCACGTCGACGAAGCGGCGCGCGTCGAAATGCTTCGGATCGACGATGGTCGAGTTGATGTTGGTGAAAACCTTGAATTCGTCCGCACAACGCACGTCGTAGCCATAGCTCGAGGTGCCGTACGAGATCAGCTTGCCGCCACCGGTATTGCTGCGCACCTGCCCCGGCTCGAACGGCTCGATCATGCCGTGTTGTTCAGCCATGCGGCGGATCCATTTGTCACTCTTTATCGACACTCGCAGGCTCCGTGAGATGAACTATGGGAGATGGGAGACGGGAGACCGCAAAAACCAGTGCCGGCAAGCTGAACGCGGCCGGCGCTGTTTCGTCTCTCGTCTCTCGCCTCTCGTCTCACGTGTTCTGAATGACAATCTTCGGAAACTGAATCGCCTTGCTGCGCGCATGCAGCGACAGCTGCGCCGCCGTCTTGCGCGCGATCTCGCGGTACGCCGCGGCGACCTTTCCGTCCGGATCGGCGGCGACGGTCGGCTTGCCACCGTCGGCCTGTTCGCGGATGTGGATGTCGAGCGGCAGCGCGCCGAGCAGCGGCACGTGATATTCGCTGGCCATGCGTTCGCCGCCGCCGCTGCCGAAGATGTGTTCCTCATGGCCGCAGTTCGAACAGATGTGCGTCGCCATGTTTTCGACGATGCCAAGTACCGGCACGTCGACCTTCTCGAACATCTTCAGGCCCTTGCGTGCGTCGAGCAGCGCGATGTCCTGCGGTGTCGTGACGATCACGGCGCCGGAAACCGGCACGCGCTGGCACAGCGTCAGCTGGATGTCCCCGGTGCCGGGCGGCAGGTCGATGATCAGGTAATCGAGGTTGACCCAGTTGGTCTCGTTGAGCAGCTGCGTCAGGGCCTGCGTGACCATCGGGCCGCGCCAGATCATTGGCGTGTCTTCCTCGATCATGAAGCCGATCGACATGGTCTGGATGCCGTGCCCGATCTTCGGCTCGATGTGCTGGCCGTCCTTCGAGTCGGGCTTGCCGGAAATGCCGAGCATCCGCGGTATGCTCGGACCGTAGATGTCGGCATCGAGCAGGCCGACGGTGGCGCCCTCGGCCTGCAGCGCCAGCGCGAGGTTGACCGCCGTCGTGCTCTTGCCGACACCGCCCTTGCCGGACGCAACCGCAAGTATATTTTTTACATTCGGCAGCGGTGTCAGGTCCTTCTGCACCTTGTGCGCGTGCACGCGCCAGGTAACACCGACGGCGGCCTGCGCGACGTCCGGCGCACTTTCCAGCAACGCACGCACCTGTTGCGCGAGCGTTTCGCCATAGACCTTCGCCGGATAGCCCAGCACGATGTCGACAGCCACCTTGCCGGCGTCGATGCCGATGCCCTTTACGGCACCGCCGGCCACGAGATCCTGGCCGGTGTTGGGGTCGACGAAAGTGGAAAGGAGGTCGCGGACGCGCTCCTGCGAGATGGGGGTCATGCAACCTGGGGCGAGGGAACGGACTGGAACGCCGATTGTAGCCGAGACGCCCCGCCGGCACACGCCCGCAGGACGTGTGCATTTGCCGGCGCTGGCTGTCACGCGCGCCGATGAGGCATCATCGGATCATGGCCGGCGGCAAATCCAGGTCGATGTCCCCGTCGAGCACCGCGTTGCGGCGCGGTGCGCCGCGCGCGGCCCCGGCAACGACCGCCGTACGGCAGGCAGCGCGCCTGCGCCGGGTCGCGCGGGTCGCCTTCGGCGTACTGATCGGCATGCTCGGCAGCCCCGCCGCGACGAGCCAGGAAGCGACGCCGATTGGAACCTGGATCACGATCGACGACCAAAGCCATCGCCCGCGTTCCGAGGTCGAAATCACCGAAACCGATGGACTGCTGTCCGGACGCATCGTCCGCCTGTACCTGGCGCCGGGAGAGGACCCCGATCCGCACTGCACCGAGTGCAGCGGCAAACGGCATGACGCGCCGGTGCTCGGCATGACGATCCTGTGGAACCTGCACCGGCACGGCGACGCCTGGGATGGCGGCGAGATCCTGGATCCGGAAACCGGCGAGATCTATCGCGCGACGCTGCATCCCGCCGCCGCCGGCGACCGCCTCGAAGTGCGCGGCTATATCGGTTTCTCGCTGCTCGGCCGTACCCAGGTATGGGAGCGCGCGCGGGCGCGCTGATCGCCGGCAACGGGCGGTGCAGGTCAGAACGTCTTGCAGCCTACCCGGCTGAATTCCACGCGTGCCTTGCGGTCGGCTTCCGTGCACTCCACCGCCACCTGACTGAGCTTTCCGCCCGCGGCAGCAGCTTTCCACTGCCGCACCTGCTGCGCCAGCGCGCGTCGCAGCGGATACTTGTCATCGTGCGTCATCTGCGTGTTGTTGAAGCAGGTGCGGTAGCGCTCGATGTAATCGTCGCAGCTGCCGACACCGAGCTTCGGCACCGGCCCGATCTTGCCGGGGGGCACCTGCGCGAAGCGTGCGGTCGAGTCTGGGGGCGCCGTCGACGCCTTCGGCAAATCCTGCCGCGGCGGCGCGGTCGGCGGGGGTTGCGGCGGAGCAACCGGCGCCTGGGCGACCGGAGGCGGCGCCTGCTGCTGCGCCTGCGGCGACGGCGGAGGTGGCGCCGAATTGGCATTCGATGCGCTATAGCTGGGCTGCCCGCTGTCGCAGGCGGCCAGCGCCAGCGGCAACACGAGCAGCATGGCGATTGTCTTCAAATGCATTGTTGCTACTCCACGGGATTTCACAGGCGATTATCCGACAATCCGGAACGGCTGTTTGACAGCGCCGGCAGCGCGGAAAGTTCCACAAAGGTGCCGGCAGGCAGGTCCGCCTGCAGCGGCATGCCATAATTGCACACGGAAAATACACCGAACCTGAAGCATCCGCATGCCTGCACCACGCACTATCCTGGTTACCCACGCCCTGCCCTACGCAAACGGCCCGCTGCATATCGGCCATCTGCTCGGCTACATCCAGTCCGACATCTGGGTGCGGGCGCGGCGCATGGCCGGCGACACGGTCCATTTCGTCGCCGCCGACGACGTGCATGGCACGCCGATCATGCTGGCGGCGGAAAAAGCCGGCATGGCGCCGGAGGAGTTCATCAAGGGCATGCAGGTCAGCCACGAGGCCGACTTTCGCGACTTCGGCGTGGCGCACGACTACTACTACACCACGCACTCGCCCGAAAACCGCGAGCTGGCCGAACTGGTCTACCGGCGCCTGCGCGACGCCGATCCGAGCCACATCACGACACGTGCCGTGCGCCAGTTCTACGATCCGCTCAAGCAGATGTTCCTGCCGGACCGCTACATCAAGGGCGAGTGCCCCAACTGCGGCACGCCGGACCAGTACGGCGACAACTGCGAGAACTGCGGCGCGACCTACGCCCCGACCGACCTGAAGAATCCGCGCTCGGTCGTGTCGGGCGCGACCCCGGAACTGCGCGACTCCGAGCACTACTTCTTCAAGCTCGGCGACTTCACCGCGTTCCTGCGCAAGTGGCTCGACGGCAAATGCACGCTCGACGAACCGGTCGCGCATCCGTCGGTTGCGGCAAAACTCAAGGAATGGCTCGATGCCGACGGCGGCCTGCGCGACTGGGACATCTCGCGCGACGCGCCGTACTTCGGCTTCCCGATTCCCGATGCGCCCGGCAAGTTCTTCTACGTCTGGCTCGATGCGCCGATCGGCTACCTGGCCAGCTTCAAGAAATACTGCGCGAGCGGGCTGGGAGAAAAAAACGGTTTGACGCCGGACTCCTTCGACGAATTCATGCAGGCCGGCAATCCTGCGTTCGACTCGCGCGCGGAAATGCACCACTTTCTCGGCAAGGACATCATCAATTTCCACGGCTTGTTCTGGCCGGCAATGCTCGAAGGTGCGCGCTTGCGCACACCGAATGCGTTGCACGTGAACGGTTACCTCACGGTAAACGGCGAGAAGATGTCGAAGTCGCGCGGCACGTTCATCCAGGCGCGCACTTACCTCGATGCCAGACTCAATCCGGAGTATCTGCGTTATTACTTTGCGACGATGCTGGGGCCTGAGCCGACAGATGTGGACCTCGATCTCAAAACATTTGTCGACGTCGTCAATTCACACCTTGTTGGCAAGTACATCAACATCGCGAGCCGTGCAGGGAAAATCTTGTCGGATCATTTCGGCGGAAAAATCGGGCGGACCGCATTCGGGGCGCCCGAGCAGAGGCTGGACTGGGAGCTAGTCGACGCTGAGACCCGGGAGGAAGTCAAAGCTTGGTATCTAGATGGCAAATTCAGCGCGGCAGTTGCGAGCATTATTGGCACCGCCGACAAGGTAAATCTATATCTTCAAAAAGCCGAGCCTTGGAAGAAGGTTAAGAATGACGAGACAATGCATATGGCACATCACGCGTGCAGTGCGGCGCTCGAAGCATTCCGAATCCTCACGATCCTCCTTAAGCCAATAGTTCCAACTCTTGCGGCACAGGCGGAAAACTTCCTGGGAGTTTCGGATTTACGGTGGGGCGATATCGAAAGACCGCTGCCCGAGGGACATGAAATTCATCAATACGAGCACTTGCTCGCCCGCATCGATCCCAAGCAGATCGAAGCGATGATCGAAGCGTCGAAGGAATCCATGGCGAAGACCACACCATCCCCACCCAATCCTCCCCTTGAAGGGGAGGGCTCAAAACCGCGCTCAGCCTCGACGCCACCCTTACCTCAGCCCTCTCCCGCCAGCGGGAGCGGGAGCAGGAGCGGCGCGCCGGCAGCAGCGCTCGCACAAGGGTCGGCGGCGGCCAGCCCTGAGCCGTCGGCCCTCAGTCCCGCTTCATCGGCCAGCCTTGCCCTCATCTCCATCGACGACTTCGCCAGGCTCGACCTGCGCATCGGCACCGTTCTGCAATGTGAGTTTGTGGACGGATCGGACAAGCTGCTGCGCTTCGAGCTCGATGCCGGCGAGCTTGGCAAACGGCAGATTTTCTCGGGCATCCGCGCGGCCTACCAGGAACCGGCAACGCTGGTCGGACGCAAGGTCGTGTTCATCGCCAATCTGGCGCCGCGCAAGATGCGTTTCGGCATCTCCGAGGGAATGATCCTGTCGGCCGGCTCCGGCGGCGACCAGTTGTTCCTGCTCGACGTCGACGGCGGTGCCGCAGCCGGCATGCCGGTGAAGTAGCGCATGCGCGTCTGCCTGTCGATGATCGTGAGGAACGAGGCCGCGGTCATCGAGCGCTGCCTGCGCTCGGTCAGGCCGCATGTTCATGCCTGGGCGATCGCCGATACCGGATCGGACGACGGCACGCAGGACATCGTTCGACGCTGCATGGCCGGTCTGCCCGGCGAACTGATCGAACGGCCGTGGGTCGATTTCGCGACCAATCGCAACGAGGCGCTGGAGCTGGCGCGCACATACGGCGACTACGCGCTGATCATCGATGCCGACGAGGTGCTGCAGACCGACGCGGGCTTCGCCTGGGGCGCGCTCGGCGAGCCCGGCTACCTGCTCGAATTCGTCTATGGCCCGAGCCGTTACCGACGGACGGCCTTGCCGCGACTGGATGCCGGCTGGCGCTGGGAAGGCGTGCTGCACGAGGCGCTGGTGCGGCCGCTGCCAGGCGGAGATCTCCCGTTGCTGAGCGGGCTGCGCATCCACGTGCATTCCGACGGCGTGCGCAGCCGGCTGCCGCCGGCCGAGAAATTCGGCCGGGACGCCGAAGTACTGAAGCGTGCGCTCGACAGCGAGCCCGGCAACACGCGCCATGCGTTCTATCTGGCCCAGAGCCTGCGCGACGCGGGGCAATGGCACGAAGCGATCGCCGCGTACGAACGACGCGCAACGATGGGCGGCTGGGACGAAGAAGTATACTATTCCAGGTTGCAGGCAGCCACGCTCAGGGAACGGACGGGTGCAGCATACGCCGACGTCGTCGTCGCCTACCTCGACGCCATCGACCATTCTCCGCTGCGCGCCGAGGCACTGTGCGACTTTGCCCGGTACATGCGCCAGAACAAGCGCTACGCCCTGGCGCGCCAGTTCGCGCAGGCGGCCGCGCGCATGCAGGCGCCGCCCGGCGTGCTGATCCTCGACTCGACGGTTTACGAATGGCGTGCACGCGATGAACTGGCGGTCGCCTGCTTCCTGCTCGGCGACCGCAACGAAAGCGCACGCCTGTGGCGCGAGCTGCTCGCCGAACGGCGCCTGCCCGAGACGGAGCGCGAACGCGTGCAGCGCAATCTTGCCGTGGCGGCGGCCGCATGAGCGACTTCGGCCACGGCATCAGCGCAATCGATACCGGATTCTTCCGGCCGCAGTTCGATGCCAGTCACCTGATCGTCGAGAACGGGCGCGCGGCGTTCGTCGACACCGGCACCAACTATTCGGTGCCACGGCTGCTCGATGAACTGCACGCCAGGCAGCTGGGCGTCGAGGCCGTGGACTACGTCATCCTGACGCATGTGCATCTGGATCACGCCGGCGGTGCCGGGCTGCTGATGCGCGAGCTGCCGAACGCGCGCGCCGTGATCCATCCGCGCGGCGTACGCCACATGGTCGATCCGAGCGCGCTGATCGCCGGCGCGACGGCGGTCTATGGCGCGGAGGAAATCCGGCGCAGCTACGGCGAACTCGTGCCGATTCCCGCCGAGCGCATCGACACGGCGGGCGAAGGACACGTCGTCGCCCTCGCCGGACGCAGGCTGCTGTGCCTTGACACGCCGGGCCACGCCCGCCACCACATCTGCATCCACGACGAGCGCAGTCAGGCCTTTTTCACGGGCGACACGTTCGGACTCTCCTACCGCGAGTTCGACACCCACAAGGGCGCTTTCATCCTGCCGACATCGACGCCGGTTCAGTTCGAGCCCGAAGCGCTGCATGCATCGATCGACCGCATGCTCGGTTTCAAGCCGCGGCAGATGTTCCTGACGCACTACAGCCGCGTCACGGACGTGGAGCGCCTTGCCGCCGACCTGCACGTGCAGATCGACGCGATGGTCGCGATCGCGCGCGCGCATGCCGATGCCGCGGACCGCCACGCGCGCATCATGGACGATCTGGCAAGTCTGTTCATTTCGCGCGCGCACGGACACGGTTGCCGACTCGACGATGCGCGCGTGCGCGAACTGCTGGCGATGGACATCGAACTCAACGCGCAGGGGCTCGCGGTCTGGCTCGATCGCAACAGGGCAACTTGATGGTCTGCTGCGGTGCGTCCTGTGTGAACAGGATTTTTACGCGTTTTTTATAGCCCGCCCGCCAATCCCTACACCTTCCATATTTGTCGCGACCTAGAGTGACGCCTGTTCCAGGCACGGGCTCGTCACCATGGATTTCGCTTGTCTCGCGTTGCTCGCCGTCCTCGTTGCGCTGACCTGGGGCTTCCTGCGCCTGTGCGCGCGCCTGGAGGACCGCAAGTGATCGAGCTGCTTGCTGCCATCGCCACGATGTCGCGAACCCTGGTCGGCATCGACCGGGTGCCTTGCGTCTGCAAGGTGCGCAAATGACCGCGATCTGGATCGTGCTTGCCGTGCAGGCATTGCTGGTGATCACGTACTTCGCTTTCGCGAAGAGGAAGGCTCGCAAATGAACATCACCTACTGGCTCGCCGGATTGATCGCGGTCGCGCTTGGCGTCTACCTGGCGATTGCACTGCTCAAACCGGAGTGGTTCGAATGACCGCCAACGACTATCTGCAACTCGGCCT
>DATNFS010000137.1:0-2085 GCA_035606275.1 Rudaea sp. | reverse complement strand
GCCCAAGCTGGTGGACTACATCCGCATCCCCAACAAGTCGCCGATGTTCGACAAGGAGTGGAAGGCGCACGGCCACATGGACGCGGCGGTGAAGCTGATGAGCGACTGGGCCCGCGCCAAGCTCGCCGCGCTGCCGGGCAGTTCGCTGGAGGTGGTGCAGCTCGAAGGCCGCACGCCGTTGATCTATATCGAGGTGCCGGGGCAGGGGGACGATACCGTGGTGCTCTACGGCCACCTGGACAAGCAGCCGGAGATGACCGGCTGGCGGCAAGGCTACGGACCGTGGGATCCGCTGTACGAGGAAGGCAAGCTCTACGGGCGTGGCAGCGCCGACGATGGCTATGCCACGTTCGCCGCGCTATCCGCGATCGGCGCACTGCAGGCGCAGGGCATCGCGCATGCGCGATGCGCGGGCATGATCGAAACCTGCGAGGAAAGCGGCAGCTACGACCTGCCCGCCTATCTCGAGGCGCTGGCGCCGCGCATGGGCAACGTCGACTTCGTCGTCGGCCTCGATTCCGGCTGCGGCGACTACGAACGCCTCTGGGCGACGACGTCGCTGCGCGGTCTGGCCGGCGGCACGCTGAGCGTCGAGGTGTTGACCGAGGGTGTGCATTCCGGTGACGCCAGCGGCATCGTGCCTTCGTCGTTTCGCATTGCGCGCAAGCTGCTCGACCGCATCGAGGACGCGTCGACCGGCCGCGTGCTGCCGCCCGAATTCCACGCGCCTGTCCCTGCCGAGCGCGCCCAGCAGGCAAGGCGCGCTGCCGATGTCCTCGGCGATATCGTGATCGGCAAGTATCCGTTCGCGGGCACGACGAAGCCGATGACCAGCGACCGTGCCGAAGCGTTGCTCAACCGGACCTGGCGCCCTGCCCTGTCGATCACCGGCGCCGATGGCTTGCCGCCGATCGCCGATGGCGGCAACGTGCTGCGGCCGCAAACCGCGCTGAAACTCTCGCTGCGGCTACCTCCGACCATCGATGGCGCGGCCGCAGAGCGTGCGATGCAACGGCTGCTCGAAGCCGATCCGCCGTATGGCGCCACGGTGCGCTTCACCGGCGAATCGGGCGCGACCGGATGGAACGCTCCGCCGACGGATGCCTGGCTTGCGCGCGCGATCGACGAAGCCTCGTCGCACTTTTACGGCAAGCCCTCGGCGGCGATGGGGGAAGGCGGAACGATCCCCTTCATGGCGATGCTCGGCAAGCACTTTCCCGACGCGCAGTTTTTGATCACCGGCGTGCTGGGCCCGCATTCCAACGCTCACGGCCCGAACGAATTCCTGCACGTGCCCTACGCAAGCAAGCTGACCGCCTGCGTCGCGTACGTGCTGGCAGCGCACGCCGGGCGCTAGTCGACCCGCGATGGACGCCTGGCCCACTCTTTCCTACACCGCGTGGAAAGACACCTACGCGACGCTGCTGCTGTGGACGCAAATCGTCGGCAAGATCCGACTGGTGCAGACGCCGTGGGTCAATCACTCGTGGCACGTCGTCTATTACGTCACCGCGCGCGGCCTTTCGACTTCGCCCATCCGGCACGGCGAGCGCGTCTTCCAGATCGATTTCGACTTCATCGACCACCAGCTGGTCATCCAGACCGGCGAAGGCGAGCGTCGAACCCTGCGGCTCGAGCCGCGCACGGTGGCGGACTTCTACCAGGCCCTGATGGCGCTGCTGGCGGAGCTGGACCTGAGGGTCGCCATCAATACGACGCCCAACGAGCAGGTCGAAGCGATCCCGTTCGAAAAGGACCAGAAAAATCGCTCGTACGATGCCGACGCCGTTCGCCGATTTTTTGCGGCGCTGCTGCAGGCCGATCGTCTTCTCAAGCAGTTCCGCGCCGGATTCAACGGCAAATGCAGCCCGGTGCATTTCTTTTGGGGCGGCTTCGATCTCGCGGTGACGCGTTTTTCCGGACGTCCCGCCCCCGAGCACCCGGGCGGCGTGCCGCATTTGCCCGACCGCGTCGCGCGCGAGGCGTACTCGCACGAAGTCAGCAGCTGCGGATTCTGGCCGGGCAACGAAGCGCTTCCTGAAGCGGCGTTCTACGCCTATGCGTATCCCGAGCCGGACGGATTCA
>DATNFS010000136.1:0-19341 GCA_035606275.1 Rudaea sp. | reverse complement strand
GCCGGGCAACATCCGAGAATTGCAGAACGTGGTCGAACGTGCGGTGATCCTGTGCGCGACCGAGCAGATCGATATCGACCTGCTGTCGATAGCCGAGACGCCGGAGCGCAAGTCGCGGCCGCGCATCGGCGACGCACTGAGCCTGGAGGATGTCGAGCGGTCGCACATCCGTGCCGTGATGTCGAGCAGTCCCTCGTTCGAGGCGGCCGCCGCCACGCTTGGAATCGATGTGTCGACGCTGTACCGAAAGCGCAAGGAATACGGCCTTTGACGGGCCGCGCGGATCGTAGCTGATGAACCTGCGTACGCGCCTTGCGCTCAGCCATGGCATCATCATCGTGCTGGCGCTGCTGGTTACGCCGCTGGCGCTTTACTCGGTTTCCCGTTTCGTCGCCCAGGTCGACGTGATCGCCGACCAGAACGTGCGCGCGATCGAGGCGACCGAGAAGATCCGTCGGGAACTCGGCGCCGAAGTCAGCAACCTGCTGCGCGCGATGGCCGGCGCCGAGACCGCGGTGTCTTCGCGCGACGGCGAATCGACGCCGCTGCACGGGGCGGTCGACGCCGCGCGGCCGTACTTCACCTCGCCGGCCGAACGCGAAGCGCTGCTCACGTTCGAGCGCAAGTATGCGCAATTCAACGCCGACGTGGTCAATCGGTCATTCGACACGACGGGCCTGCCGACGCATTTCGGAGAACTCGTCGACGCGGTAACGCGCATGCGCGCGTTGAAGACCGATTCGCTGGCCAGTTCGGCGAGGTCGGCGCGCGAGTTCGCCAGCTCGATGTTCGTCCTGCTGATCGCCATCGCGGGCGCCGCATTGGGCGTGGGCATCCTTGCCATGCTGCGCTCGATCCGCACGACGACGGCGCCGGTCGATCAGCTCAACGGCCTGATCCAGCGCATGCGCGACGGCGATTTCGATATCCAATTCAAGGCCGGACCGATCAGCGATTTCAATGCGCTCGGGCGGCATTTCGATTCGATGGCGCAGGCGTTGCGGATTTTCCGGGCGACCAACGTCGAGGGCATGCTCGCCGAGCAACGGCGTTCCGAGGCCGTGCTCGACAGCATCGGTGACGGGCTCGTCATCTTTTCCGATCGTGGCCAGATCGAGCGCATCAACCCGGTTGCCGAGCGCCAGCTGGGCATCGAGCACGGCAGCGCGATCGGCAAATCCTTCGAGCAGGTCGGCGATCGCCGGGCGGGCGCGCAGGTGCGCGAGGTGCTCGATCGCGGCGAACTCAGCGGTTCGGCCCAGCCCGAGATGCACGCCGAGCGTGACGGCGAGAAGCGCGTGTTCGCTTATTCGCTGAACCGCTTCACCGAAGGCGAGGGCGGCCGCCCCGGCGTGGTGATGGTGCTGCGCGACGTCACCGTGCAACGCGAGTTCGACAAGATGCGCAGCGAGTTCGTGCTGCGCGCATCGCACGAGCTGCGCACGCCGATTGCCAGCATCCGCATGGGCATCGGCCTGCTCTGCGAGAAGCTGAAATTCGCGCCCGGCTCGCGCGACGAGGAACTCTACGAAACCGTGCAGCAGGAAGTGCAGCGCATGGTGCACCTGCTGACCGACCTGCTCGACCTGTCGCGCCTGCGCATCGGCGAGCAGGCCATGGAACGCACGTCGGTCGACGTCGCGGCCATGGTGGCCGATGCAAGGCAGCGTTTCGCTGCGGCTGCAGCGAGCGGGGGAATCGCGCTCGACGACGAGATCGAGCCCGGCCTGCCGCGAATGGAACTGTGCCGCAGCGCGTTCGACCGCGTGCTCGACAACCTGATCAACAACGCGCTGCGCCATACCGCGCCGGGCGGGACGATCCGGCTGCGCGCCCTGCGCTCGGGCGCGCGCGTGCAGATCGCCGTCGACGATACCGGTGAAGGCATTGCGGCGAACCAGCTGGCGCTGGTATTCCAGCCGTTCGTGCAGATCGGCACGGGACGCGGCGGGGCCGGGCTCGGCCTGGCGATCTGCAAGGAAATCGTCACGCAGCACGGCGGCGAGATCAGCGTGTCATCGCACCTGCGGCAGGGGACCACGTTCACGGTGTCGCTGCCGGCCTAGCCGGCCGGGTCTGCCGCAACCGCAACGCGCAGTTGCCTGGCTACGCCGTCGTCGATCAGCCGGAACTCCTGCGTGCCGGCGCCATCTTCGCCACGGACGACCTGGATCGTGTACGGCGTGCTGCCATGGCGGTATTCGACGCGGTAGCCGGACCAGCCGTCCGGCAGATGCCCATCGACATGCAGCGTGCCGTCGAGAATACGGATGCCGAGCAGCGACTCGGTGATGAAGCGATACATCCAGCCGGCCGAACCGGTGTACCAGCTCCAGCCGCCGCGACCGACGTAGCCCGGCGCGCGGTAGACGTCGGCGGCGATGACATACGGCTCGATGCGATAGTGCGCGGTGTCCTCGCGCGTGCGCGCGTGGTTCAGCGGATTGAGCAGGTGCGCGATGTTCCAGGCCTCGGCGCGGCGGCCGGCGGCAGCGCACGCCATGCCGAGCCAGACGGCGGCGTGCGTGTACTGCCCGCCGTTTTCGCGCGTGCCGGGAATGTAGCCCTTGATGTAGCCGGGATCGAGCGCGCCGTGGTCGAACGGCGGATCGAACAGCTGCACCAGTTTTTCGTCGTCATGCACCAGCTGTGACAACGCCGAGTCGAGTGCCTGGCGGCGGCGCGCCGCGTCGCCGCTGGCCGTCAACGTTGCCCAGCTCTGCGGCAGCGAATCGATGCGGCATTCGGTGTCCTGGACCGAACCGATCGGCGTACCGTCGTCGGCATAGGCGCGCCGATACCAGGCGCCATCCCATGCCGTCTCGTCCACGCGCCGTGCGAGTGCGGCCGATTCGTCGACGCAGCGGCGTTCGAAGTCGAGATCGTTGCGCGCGTGCGCAAGCACGGCGAACCGCCGCATCACGTCGATCTGGAAGAATGCCAGCCAGACGCTTTCGCCGCGGCCGTGCTGGCCGAGGCGGTTGAAACCGTCGTTCCAGTCGCCGCAGCCGATCAGCGGCAGGCCGTGTTCTCCGAACTTCAGGCCGTTGCGAATCGCTCGCACGCAGTGCTCGTACACGGTGGCGTGCGCGCTGCCCGGCGGCACGAAATCGTAGTACGACTCCTCGTCGGGGCGCAGCAGCCGGCCCTCGAGGAAATGCACGTCGACATCGAGCAGGGCGATGTCGCCGGTCGCCGCGACGTACTGGGCGACCGCCCACGGCAGCCAGAGGAAGTCGTCGGAGAAATGCGTGCGCACGCCGCGTCCGACCGGCGGGTGCCACCAGTGCTGCACGTCGCCCTCGACGAACTGATGCGCGGCGCAGCGCAGGATCTGCCCGCGTGCCAGCTGCGGCTCGATCGGCAGCAGTGCGATGACGTCCTGCAACTGGTCGCGAAAGCCGTAGGCGCCGCCCGATTGGTAGAAACCGCTGCGTGCCCACAGGCGGCAGGCGATAATCTGATAGACGAGCCAGCCGTTGGCGAGCAGGTTGATCGCGGCATCCGGCGTCTCGATGCGATATTTGCCGAGCCGTTCGCGCCACGCGCCGCGCACCGCCTCGAGCTCATCGGCTGCGGCGGCCGGCTCGATGCCGTCGTGAAGCGCACGCGCCTGCTCCGCGTCGGCGCCGATGCCGAGCACGAACACGATCTCGCGCTCGGCACCGGCATCCAGGTCGACATCGACCTGGAAGGCCGCACACGGGTCGCTGCCGATGCCGAAGCTGGGACTCAGGCGCGGCTGGCGCAAAGCCAGCGGATCGCGCAGGCTGCCATTGCGGCCGATGAATTCGGCCCGGTTGCCCGAGCTGGCCGCCGGCGTGGCGTCGGTCGCGAACACGCCCACGCAGCGCGCGAACGCATCATTGAAATAATTGCCGGCGTGGATCGCGCGGCCGTCGCCTTCGAGTGTCGTGCGGACGTGCGGCGCACACTTGGTGCGCAGGTCGCCCAGCACCCATTCGACGCAGGCGAACACCGACAGGCGGCGCCGCGTGCTGCCTTCGTTGCGCAGCTTGAGCACGCTGTACTTCAGCGGCTTGTGCGCCGCGACGAACACCGTCAACGTCGATGCGATGTCGGCCTGGATCGTTTCGAACACGCTGTAGCCGAAACCATGGCGCACGCGATAGGCGCGGCTTCCGCGGGCCGGAAGCGGCGATGGCGACCAGAACGTGCCGCTGTCCTCGTCGCGGATGTAGAACGCCTCGCCGGTCTCGTCGCTGACCGGATCGTTGATCCACGGCGTCAAGCGGATTTCATGCGCATTCTGGCCGAACGTGTAGGCACCGCCGGATTCCGAGATGACGCTGCCGAAGTCCGGATTGGCGAGCACGTTGATCCACGGCGCCGGCGTGACCTGGCCCGAGGGCAGCCAGATTTCGTACTCGCTGCCGTCGGCAGAAAAACCGCCGGTGCCGTTGAAAAGCTGCAGGTCGCGCGGCGGCGCTAGCTCGCGTGCATACACCTGCTTGGTGCGCAGCGGCGCGCGCTGCGGCTTGGGCCGCGCCGCGATGCGTCGCGGCAGCTGGTCCGCCAGACTGCCGCGACGCGTGTCGATCGTGACGCGCGCACACGCCTGCAGCAGAATGCGGTCGTCGGGCCCGATGTGTTCGCTGCGGCGCACGAACACGCCGCCCGGCCGATCGAGCCCCGGCACTTCGCTGCGCGAGCCGACCAGGGCCATGATCGCGTCATGCAATTCCTGGCGATAGCCGGAGGCGTCTTCGTTCCAGATGACGAGGTCGGCGCGCAGGCCGTGCATGTACCAGTAGCTGTGTGCCTGCAGCATCTGCCGCACCAGCGCCACGTCGGCCGCGCTGGCGATGCGCACGAGCACGATCGGCAGGTCGCCGGAAATGCCGTATTTCCACAGGCCGGATTGGCCGATCGTGGGTGTCGAGGCGCTGCCGCCATGGGAGCGCATGTCCGGATCGGGATAGAGGACGGAGCCGGCAAGTCGCGCGAACAGCGGCAGGTCGGCCTGGCCGAGGTTGAGCTGATGGCTGATGACCTGCTCGCGCGTCCAGGCCAGGTCGAACACGCGCTGGCCGAGGTGGCGGTCGCTGTAGCGCGCGGCCAGTTCGAGCGCCGCTTCGCGCGTCGGCGCCACGCCGCAAACGATGTCGACGGTGGCCGCAGCGCCCGGCTCGAGCACGACTTCGCGGCGCAGCGCGGCGATCGAATCGAGCACGGCGCCGGCGCGGTTGTCCAGCGGCGACCGCGTTGCGAGCGCCGCCGGCGCGGCCAGGCTGCCGTGCCGGCCGATGAAGGTTTCACGCCGCGTCTCGAAGCTGGCCTTGGCCAGCTCGGCGCCGCGCACGCCCATCAGGTGCAGGAATGTCGGCGGTTGCTCGTCGGCCGCGCGCGCGCGTCGGCGCGCGAGGATGGTCTGATGTTCGGCGACGTACTCGGTTTCGACGAACAGCTTGTTGAACGCGGGATGCGCTTCCTCGGCCGCCTGCAGCGACATCACGACCTCGGCGTAGCTGGTCAGCGCGAGGCGGCGGCGCGTGTTCGAACGGTTGATCAGCGTCACGCGGCGCAGCTCGATGTCGTCTTCGGACGAAACCGCCATGCGCGTGTAGGTGTAGATGCCGTATGCGCTGCAGTAGAACTCGGCGCCGGCTTGCGCAAACGTGGCCGTGCACTCGGCTTCCTCGACGCGGGTCGGCTGCCAGGTGTTGGACCACAGCAAGCCCTGCTCGAGGTCCTGCACGTAGCAGAAGATGCCGTTGGCATCGCGTGTGCCATCCTGGCGCCAGTTGTTGACGGCCAGTTCGCCACTCTGGCTGAAGCCGCCACCGGCCTGCGAGATGATGACGTGATAGCGGCCGTTGGACAGCAACTGGATCTGCGGCACGGTCGTGTTCATGCGCGACAGCACGCGTGCGGCGGCCGGCGCTTCGCGCGCCGGCGCGGCCGTCGTGTCGTCCGGCTGCAACGTCTTGGCGTCGATGGTCAGCGCGGCCGGCACTTTCTCCTGCAGCAGCAGCTGATTGGCGCGGAACATCGGTTCGCGCAGGAAGCGGCGCTGCAGCGGGTTGTCGTTGAGCGCACCCGACAGCGCCGCCAGGACCATGCCCTGGTGGTGCGCCATGTAGGCGCGCACCAGCGCGAACTTCGCACCGGCCGGCAAGCGCGCGGCAGTGTAGTCGAGCGCCTCGTAGAACCCGTAGGTGCCGAGCGCGCCGAGCCCCTGCAGCGCCTGCAGATTGGTGCAACTGGCCTCGGCGTTGACCAGCAGCGCCATCGCGCTGGCGTAGGGCGCGATGACCAGGTCGTCGGACAGGCCGCGCTTGAGTCCAAGTCCCGGCACGCCGAAGGCACGGTACTGATAGACGAACTGCGCATCGGTGATGTTGTAGGCCGATTCGGAGATACCCCACGGCACGGCATGCTCGCCGCCGTAGGCGATCTGCCGTGCGACGGCTGCGCGGCAGCTGCGCATCAGCAGCGTGTTCTCGAACCCGGGCATCAGCAGCAGCGGCATCAGGTACTCGAACATCGAGCCGCTCCACGACACCAGCGTCGGGCGGCCCTCGGCCATCGTCAGCAATCGGCCGAGCGCGAACCAGTGCTTGCGCGGCAGCTTGCCCTGGGCGATGCCGATGAAACTTGCCAGGCGCGCCTCCGAGGCCAGCAGGTCGTACAGGCTGGTGTCACGGCTCTGCTGCTCGACGTGGTAGCCGATCGACAGCAGCCGTTGCTCGGGCACCCAGAGGAAATCGTAATCCACCTCGCACAGTGCACGGCAACGCGCGGCCAGCGCATTGGCGCGATCGTCGATCGCGCGCATGCGCTCGCGAAACGCGCCGAGCGCAGCGTGCAGGTCACGCTGCACACCGGTGGCTTCGGTGCCCAGTGCCGTCAGCACGCCAGACGCCAGCACGCTCGCGCGGCGCGACGACGGATTGTGATCGATGCGCTCGAGCAGGTTCTGCACGCCGGAATCGGCGACGTCCAGCGTCGGCAGATCGAGCCACGGCGCGCGTTCGCCGAGCGCCTGCTGCCACGCTTTGCATTGGCGCAGGAATGCCGCCGACCAATACTTGCGCTCGGCGGTTGCGCTCGCGTGGCGCGCCGCCAGCGCCTGCGCGTGTGTGCACAGCGCGGTCAGCGCGCGCGCCTGCTCGCGCAGCGACGAATTGGCGGCCGGGATCGACTGCAGAATGGCGTCGATCGCCTGTTCGTCCTCGTCATTTCCCTCGTCCTGCGGGTCGCTCGCCACGAGCTCGGCATACACGTGCCACGTGTCGCACAAACCCGGCCATACGCGCGCCGGCAGCACGCGTTCTTCGTTGACTGCGACCAGTCCTCGCGCCAGCACCAGCAGGCAGCCGAGCAGGTTGCCGCTGTCGACGCTCGATACGTACAGCGGCGGCAGCGGCTCGAGCGTGCTCGTGTCGTACCAGTTCAGGAAGTGCCCGCGCTCGCGCCGCAGGCGCTCGAGCGTACCGAGCGTCGCCGTCACCCGATCGAGCAAGTCGGCCGGCGTGATGTAGCCGAAGTCGGCCGCAGACTGCGCACTGATCAGATACATGCCGATGTTGGTCGGCGACGTGCGGTGCGCCGTCTGTTCGACCGGATATTCCTGATAATTGTCCGGCGGCAGGTAATGATCGGCCTCACCGACGAGCGCATCGAAGAAGCGCCAGGTGCGGCGCGCGAGCATGCCGAGGAAGGCGCGTTGCGCCTGGTCGAGCGCGGCCGGTTCCTCGCGCCGGCGCACGCGGCTGAGCAGGGCAGCCAGCAGCGGCGAGAACGCCCACAACGACAGCAGCGGCATGGCGGCAGTCATGGCGGCGCCGGATTTCTGCACGACGAAAAACGCTGCGGCGGCTGCGAGCGCCGGCGCCGGCCACATCAGGCGATAGAATGCGCCGATGCTGCGCGGCGCGCGGCGCGCCATTTCACTGGCTTCGGTCCACTGCAGCAGGTGGCGCCGCGTCACCAGCAGGCGCCACAGGCTGCGCACGATCGCATCGCCGTGGAACCAGGCCTCGAACGGCAGCATCACCAGCAACAGCGCGGCCTGGCGCAGGCGGCGCTCGAGCGCCTCGACGTTCAACTGCAGGTGCACGCGCCAGTCCATGCGCGGGTTGCGCGCGAGGAAACTCTCGAACGAGATCAACAGCGGCGAGGCGAAGATCACGCCGATGGCGAGCAAAGTCCAGTACAGCGGGCGCGAGCTGAGCAGCCAGCCGTCGAGCAACAGCAGGAACAGTGCCGCAGGCACCAGGCTGCGGCGCAGGTTGTCCAGCAGCTTGAGGCGATGGTGCAGCGAAATCGTGTTGCGCAGGCGCCGTCCGCGCGGACCGGGTACCCACGGCAGCAGCCACGATACGATCTGCCAGTCGCCGCGCGTCCAGCGATGGCGGCGGCGCACGTCGGTGCTGTAGTTTTCCGGATGGCGTTCGAGCAGCTCGACGTCGCTGGCGAGCGCGGCGCGCGCATACGACCCCTCGAGCAGGTCGTGGCTCAGGATCAGGTTGTCCGGAAAACGCACGCCGGTGGTCGCGGTGAACGCATCGACGTCATAGATGCCCTTGCCGACGAACGACGCTTCGGCGAACAAGTCCTGGTAGACATCCGATACCAGGCGCGTGTACGGATCCAGACCGACGTCGTCGCCATGCATGCGCGCGAACGCGCTGGTGGAGTCGCGCCCGGCATCGACCGACACGCGCGGCTGAAGGATGGCGTAGCCTTCGGTGACGCGATGCAGGCGGCGATCGATGTGCGGGCGGTTGAGCGGGTGCGCCATCGTCGCCACCAGGCGCTGCGCGCTCTGCGGCGGCAACTCGGTATCGGCGTCGAGCGCGATGACGTAGCGCACGCGCTGCAGCGTGGGGGCGTCGCCGACGAGCATGCGCAAGTCGGGCGGGGTGCGCCCGCGCAGGAAGCGGTTCAGCGCCAGCAGCTTGCCGCGCTTGCGCTCGAGCCCCATCCAGCGTTGCGCTCCGGGACTCCAGCGACGTTCCCGCACGAACAGGCAGAAACGCGGAACGCCGTCCGGCTCGTGGCGACGGTTCAGGGCATCGATCGCTGTCCTGGCAGCAGCCAGACGCGCAGCGTCTTCGGGCATCTGCGGCGCCGCCGCGTCGATGAAGTCGGCGAGCAGCGCGAAATACAGGTTGTCGTCGCGATTGGCGAGGTAGCGTATCTCCAGCGCCGCAACCAGTTCGGCCGCTTCGTTTTCGCTGGTCAACAGGCATGGAATCGCGACCAGCGTGCGCAGGTCGTCAGGAACGCCCTGTTCCAGCGCCAGCCGAGGCAGCATCTGCGGCGGCAGGCTGCGCGTGACCAGCCAGTTGACCAGCGCAACGGCGACATGGCTTCCGGCCAGCAGCAGCGCGATGAAAGAGGCAACCTTGTGGATCGGGCTGAAATGTTCGATGGCCGGCACGCCGAACAACGCCACCGCCAGGGTTACCAGCACGATCGAGCCGGAGTAATAGAAGTTCGGCGAGCGCAGCACACGTCGCGTCACGCGCTCGCGCAGCGGGTTGCGCGTGCCCAGTTGCTGCTCGAGCGCGACGCGACCATTGCCGACCAGCCAGTAGCCGACATGGCGCTCGCGACCGCCGTTGTCCAGCGGCGCTGCCGCGGCAACCTGCAGTACCAGCGCGGCGACATCCCACTCGGGCAGGTTGCTGCGCCGCGCGATCTGCTCGACGGCGTGGCGATAGCGATCGCGCGTCGAGAAATCCATCCTTGCGTAGACGTCGGCCGGATCGGTGCGCAGCATCGCTTCGACCACGCTCAGCGCCTCGACCACGTCGGCCCATGCCGTACGTCCGACCAGCCGCAGGCTGCCCACGCAGTTGCCGATCGACACCTGCGCCGTCGCCTGCGCATGCGTTTCCAGACGCAGCGCCTCGGACAGCGACATGTGCCGTTCGCCCAGCTGCTGATCGAGCCATAGCAGCGGCAGGGCGAGCGAGGGACCGCCGCCCTGCAGGCGGCGCTGGAATTCGGCGATCCAGGCCGGCGAAAGCACCACGTGCTGGCGCGCCATTTCGGCAACGACCTGCACCAGCCTGGCAGGCCGGTCGCGCGCGACGTCGAGCAGGCGTTCGGACCACTGGTTCGCCGCCGCCGTTTCGACCAGGCGTTGCGAGATCGCATCGGCGACCGGTCGCATCTGCTCGATCAGGGCGAAGCGCAGCATCAGCGGGATCGCCCACAATTCGCCGATCGTCAGGCGCGAACCTCCCTGATAGGCGTCGAAGAAGTCCTGCGCCGCGCGCAACTGGATGCGGCCGTCGGAGTGGGCGACCAGCTCGCGCGCCAGCATCAGTATGCGCGGCGTGCGCACGTCGCGTTTGCCGATCACCGTCGGCAGTTCGCGCAGATACGACTTCGGCAGGCCGGCGCGGACCTCCTTGATCTGCTCCTTGATCAGGTAGAAGTTGTCAACCAGCCACTCGACCGCCGGCTCCACGACGCTGCCGCTGGTGGCGGCCAGTCGCGCCGCGGCGAAGGCACGGTCCAGCGCCTCCTCGTAGTCTTCCAGATGTTGCGTCAGGTCGTCGTCGGCGCGCGCGGCGACGACCGGATGCGCGGCTGCGAGCCGGCGCGCGTAGGCGCGGAATTGCTGGTCGTTGAACAGCTGCGGTGCCGGCGCGGCCGGCGCGAACGCGGTGGCATCGTGTGCGGCGCCGAAATCGGCGGGCTGCAGGCTGTGCCTGAGCTTGCGTAACCATGCATGCATTACGACAACATCCTTTCGCGACAGCTGCCCGGGCGGTCCAGCCCACAAGCATGACAGCGCTGTCTGAACGCGGGCTAAGGAACATGAATGGTTGGCGTGGGGCGGCGACTTCCCCGATCGGGCGAGCATGGATCGTTTCGAACGCAATCGTTGCGCTGGAAGTCAACGCACTCGCCCGCACCGGATGGTGTTCCGTACGCATTCACGCCGCGGGTGGTCTACTGGCAGCCGAGAAATCGGACAGGGCGATGAGTCACGACAGGCAACTTCATGCACTCGGGCAAAGCCTGTGGCTCGACAACATCAGCCGCCGGATGCTCGACGACGGCACGCTCGCACGTTACGTAAGCGACTTGTCCGTCACGGGCCTGACCTCGAATCCGAGCATTTTCGAAAAGGCGATCGTCGGCGGCGGCCAGTACGATGCCGCAATCCGCGCGCGCGGTGACGACCCGGTCGAAGCAGTATTCTTCGACCTGGCGCTGGACGACCTGCGCCGCGCCGCCGACCTCTTCAGGTCCGTGCACGATCGATCCGGCGGCGTGGACTGCTGGGTGTCGCTCGAGATCTCGCCGCTGCTCGCCGACGATGCGGAGAAGACGATCGCCGCGGCATTCGACCTGCATCAGCGGGCCCGGCTCGACAACCTGTTCATCAAGATTCCCGGAACCCAAGCCGGTGCGCGCGCCATCGAGGAAACGATCTTTTCCGGCGTGCCGGTCAATGTGACGCTGCTGTTCTCCAGCGAACAGTATGTCGCGGCAGCGCAAGCGTGGATGCGCGCCATCGAGCGCCGCATCGCCGCCGGCCTGGATCCGGCGGTCGACTCGGTCGCGTCGCTGTTCGTCAGCCGCTGGGACGTGGCGATCCAGGACAGCGTTCCGGCGGTACTGCGCAACCGCGTCGGCATCGCCATTGCGCAGGATACCTATCGCATGCATCGGGAACTGCTCGATTCGCCGCGCCTGCGCGCGCTGATCGCAGCCGGCGCGCGGCCACAACGCCTGCTTTGGGCCAGCACCGGAACCAAGGATCCCACTGCGCCCGACACGATGTACGTCGAAGCGCTCATTGCACCCGGGACGATCAATACCATGCCGGAGAAGACGCTGCAGGCATTTGCCGACCATGGCCGCATCGGTGCGCCGATGCCCGCCGACGGCGGTGATTCGGCGTCGATACTGAAACAGCTTGCCGCCGCCGGCATCCATCGTGGCCGACTGGCCGAGCGGCTGCAGCGGGAGGGCGCCCGCGCTTTCGTCAAGTCATGGCAGCAACTGCTCGCCGGCATCCACGGCAAGCGCCGTCGCCGCGGTATCCGCAGTCTTGCCGCGCACTGACGTGCACCGGCCACGCCACTTGCCATGCCGGCGCTGGAAGGAGGCACCGCCGGGGACGCCAACGGCGGTGCTCCAGGTTCCAATCGTGGCGACGAGCAGCGGCTCCACGCTGAATGTCCCGCCGTCGATCCGTCTCGTGACCGGTGCGGACACTCGCCGGCGCCGTCGGGTCGCGGTCCAGTGCGATCGTCAACGCGGCGTCGACTGATCCAGGCCCTGTCGCACCCGTCGGCGGGCACGTCTGCCTACGTGAAGGGTCGTGCCGGAACGGGTTATCAACGACAACTGGCCATTGTTCGAGACGATACGCGACACCGCCTCGACTTTGACGATGGTGGAGCGGTGTATGCGCATGAAGCGGGCCGCAGGAAGCGTACTCTCCAACGCGTTGAGCGAAGCGTGCATCAAGTAGCCTCGCTCGGCGGTGTGCGCGCGCACGTAGTCGCCATCGGCGGCAAACCATTCGACGTCGGCGAGTGGCAGGCGCAGGCGCGCGCCGCCAAGCTCGACCCACACATGATCGATCGGGTTTTCCGCCGGCTGACGCGCACGCAGGACACGCAGCGACGCATCCAGCTCCCGCTTTGTCAGCCGCTCGCGCGCGCGTGCGACAGCGGTCGCCAGGCGCACCGGGTCGACCGGCTTCAACAGGTAATCGGCGGCATCCACGTCGAATGCGGCAACGGCATACTGCGGCCACGCGGTCACGAAGATGACCGCCGGCGTGGGCGTCGGCTGCAGGCGGGTGGCCAATTCCATGCCCGCCAGCACCGGCATCTCTATGTCGAGGAACAACACGTCGATATCGTCATGGGCCAGGGCAGCGAGCGCTTCGATACCGTTCGCCGCCGTGCCGGCCACCTCTATGCCGGGAATATCCGCAAGCAGCCGCATCAACACAGCGCGCGCCGGCGGCTCATCATCGACAATCAGCCCGCGCAGGGACCCGTTCATGCCTTTGGCAGGTGCATGCGTGAAATGAAACCGCCATCGGGTCGCGCGCACGCCGTAAACTGTGCGGCGTCGCCATACAGCAATTGCAGGCGCTGCTTCACGTTGTTCAAGCCGACGCCATGTGACCAGGATCCGTCTTGCGGCGGCGAATGGCCATCATCCTCGACACTCAGCACCAGCTTGTCGTGTTCGAGCGAGGCCGACAGCCAGATTGTCATCTGCCTCGTGTGACCGGTGAGTCCGTGCTTGATGCAGTTTTCCACGAGCGGTTGCAGGATCAGCGCGGGCACGCGGCAGTCCAGAAGTCCCGGCGGGATCGATTCGTCGAGCTTGAGTCGCTCGCCGAAGCGGATAAGTTCGATTTCCAGGTAGTGTCGTATCGACACGAGCTCGTTCGACAGCGGTACCTCGCGCGGTGCGTTGAGGTCGAGGGAGCCGCGAAAAAATGCCGACAATGCCAGGAGGCAGCGCCGCGCGCGCGCTTCGTCGCCATCAACGACCAGTGCGTACACCGTGTTGAGGGCATTGAACAGGAAATGCGGATTGATTTGCTGCACCAGCAATCGGTGCTGGGCATCTATGGCGGTGGCGGTGGCTTGCGCCAGCTTGACCTCGCGATCGCGCCGCTTGGCATCCGCAAGAAGGGCGAAGTAGACCAACATCCAGCCGATGAACAGCCAGAGCATCGGAATCTTTTCAAGGACGTTCGTCCACGTGGGGCCACCCCAGCGTGGAACGATCACGTGCATGACGACCACGTCGAAGAAAATAAGTATGGCGGTGGCGGCAAATATGATGGCGGCAACCGCGCCCTTCAGGGTCTTTGAATCGACGCGGCCCTGCATCCCGTCCAGCAAGCGGCCAATGCCGAGGCTTATCAGGGCGCCGAGCGCGAATACCGCGATGCCGCGCAATGAATGATCCAGCTGGTAGGGCATCGGCTCGAATACAAAATTGGTCAGCCACAGGGCGTAACCCAACGCCCACAGGATGATGGTGGCCAGGCCAAGCGTGCTGATTCGCGCAATCTTCATGATGTGCAGCGTGCATTAGCCCGCACGAGGTGGCAAGCCCGTTCAACGATGAATTGGCGCCGCTCGCAGAATTTTCGTTGACCCGCGTGCGCCGAGCGGTGAACTTTGGTGCACCTCGAAGCGGAGGGCGTGACGTGAGCGATCCTGGTCGTCCCGAAGCGATTTGTGCCGGCGGCGACAAACGAAAACCCGAACCGGACGAATGCGCGCCATGCTGCAGATCCTGACACATCGTCTGGATAACGGCTCGAGCCTCAACCTTTCGCTGGCCTCGCCGGGCAAGGGTGCCGACGAACATCTGGTGCTTGTGATCGGCGGTGGCCGCGGTTGCTCGCTCAAGATCGAGGGTGAAACAGCGGGCATATGGATGCCGCTTCGTGGCCGCCTGCATTTGCAGGATGCCGCCGGCGATTCCATCGTGACGCCGAGGGAAATCCTCGTTACGGAGCCGGAGAACCGGGTTTGCGCGAGTGGCCGCGGAAATGCGCTATGGGCGGGATTGGCGGCAACGCCATGCGCCTGGCGCACGGCTCTGTGCGACTCCATGGATCCTGCCACGCCAATGCTGCTGCCCGCGCGCCACTTCGCGGATCGTGACTTTCGAAAGAGGACAATCGCTCTGGTGCGGCTGGCATTGAACGGCGACCCGCATCTTTCCGCGAATGTCGCGATCGACCTGGCGGTACGGCTGCAGGAAGGGTTTGCTAGTTTTATTTCGCGCTGTCCCGGAAGAACCTTCCTGCAGCGCCGTTCGGTGTTCGTACGCCTGCAACGGCTGCGCAACTACATCGCCGCAAACTGCCATCTGGATCTCGACGATCGTGAGCTGGCGAGAATGGCGAACTACTCGCAGTGGCATTTCATTCGCCTGTTTCGTGACGCTTATCAGGAAACGCCGCACGCCTTCCTGCTGAATCAGCGCCTGATGCGGGCGCGCCGTCTTCTTGACACCAGCCCCCTGGCCATCACCGAGATTGCGCGCGCGAGCGGCTTTGAAAATCGCAGCGTCTTCAGCCGGCTGTTTCACAAGCGTTTCGGCGTCACCGCGCTGTCGATTCGCCAGGGCAGCCGTGGAATGTCGGCCTCTGGCAGAAAGTCGAGCAGATGCGGCGCGTAGCCACGCACGCGACGATGAATGCGCCGGTGTATCGTACTCGCCGTGCGAAGGGCGGAAAATGAAGAGGCGCCCAGATAGCTTGAATGTGAATGCGGCATTTCCCAAGTTGCGTATTTGGTGATTGCAAGAATTTCACTCCGCTGGCAAACGCAACAAGCAGTGATCGCTACCAAACATCACGGCTATCGGCACCACCTGATGGACACTTTGGCGCAAGCTTCCCGCGCCCTCTCCAACGGGCATCAGGAGGCGGCCCCCGAGTCGGGACCTTGGGGGCCGCCAATTTTCGCGCCTGACGCGTATTGCAGCCGCGATTGTCTGGTCGGTGGGTCTGTGAGTTGTTGGCACGCATAGAACCTGCCGCACGCAAAGTCGCCGAATCCAGTCACCGCAATTTCGAAAGTATTGCCTGAATCGCGTCTCCGCCTGGGTGCGAATCTGCGCGCCAGAGCACGAGCACAAGAATCATCAAGGTGAACCTGCTGCTGCAGATGCGTCGCCACTCGACGGCGTGCTTGCAGGCCGCGTTTGAGTTTTGCGTGACCTGGATGAACCGATTCGCAGGCACGGCGAACAATCGCAAGCACTGATTGAGTCACCAATTCGCCGCGCCGGTAAAACCATCTCGCTGAAAAGGACAACGCGTGTCGAACACGCCTTTTTAACATTGCCAGGGACGCGTCATGCGTTCGGGAACCTTTGCACTGTCCGATTGGCGGAGAAGATAAATGTCGAGTTTGCTGAGAAAGGAAATTGCACGTGTATTGCGTAGCGGATATACCCTTGCAGGTACGACGTTCGCTCTTGGATTCCTGGCGTTGCCCGTCTGCGCCCAGGACACCGGCAGCGCCGGCACAAGCACCACGCAGAATAGTCAAAAGCTCGAGACGATCGTCGTAACCGGCTCCAACATTCGCCGTGTCGACATCGAAACTGCCAGCCCGGTCGTCACGATCGACCGAGCCGCGATCCAGGCGTCCGGCAAGGTCAATCTGGGCGATCTCGTCCAGGCGTTGCCGACGATGGCCGGCAACGCCCAGAACCCGGCCGTGAACAACGGCTCCAACAAGACGGCAATAGGATCTCAGGGAAATGCCGCCGTCTCGTTGCGCGGCCTTGGTTCCGCCCGCACGCTGCTGCTTCTCAACGGCCACCGCATTCCGTTCCAGCTGCAGGACCTGAACGTCATTCCGGTATCCGCCGTCGAACGCATCGAAGTTCTCAACGATGGCGCTTCGTCGGTGTACGGCTCGGATGCGATCGGCGGCGTGGTCAACATCATCACGAAGACGAGCTATCAGGGCGCGGAATTCGGCGCGGACTACGGTATTTCGGATCAGGACGACGGCAAGCGAAACTCCGCGCACCTGCTGGTCGGCCAGACCACCGACAAGGGCAGCATCATCTTCGGCCTGCAATACGACAAGCAGGATCCGGTTTTTGCGTCGAACCGCAAGTTTTCGCACAATGCGCAGTACATCTACAACACGGGAATCAACACGAGCGCCGGCTCGTCGCGCACCCCCGGGGGCCGCTTCCATTTCCCGGCCGGCTCGCCGCTGACCGCGGCATTCGGCTGCAACTCGGTCACGCTTTCCGGCAACCAGCTGCCGAGCATTACCACGCCGCCCAAGCAGAGCGACTTCCGCTGCTATAACGCGGCGACCGACGGCTTCAACTTCCAGGCGGTTGGCAACTACGACCTCTTGCCGAACGAGCGCACCAGCATGTTTGTGCTGGGCAGCTACAAGCTCACCGACAACGTCGAGGCCTATGCCGAGTTGCTGTACCACAAAATGGTCGCGCACGCCCAGTTTGCGCCGTATCCCTTCGATTTGCCTCAAAACAACATCGTCATTCCGGCGAACCAGTATTACAACCCGTTCGGCGAAGAATTCGGCCAGCTCGGTTCAAGCGACGACATCACCCTGCGCCTGAGCACGCTGGGTAATCGCGGTCTCAAAATTGCCGATACCACTGAATTGGCCAATGTCGGCCTGAAGGGCAACTTTGGCGACACCAGCTGGAACTGGGATGCTCACATAAGCTACGGCAAGAACGATCAATTGCAAACGCAACAGAATTACGTCGACTTCTCGTCGATCCGTGCCTCTTTCGGTTGCACCACGGCGCCCGGCGCGGGGTCTTGCACGCCGATCGACATCTTCAACCTGTCCGATCCGACCACGCAGGCCATCCTGCAGAGTGCGAAGATCAATCCATTCCTGTCGTACCTGTACCAGATGAAGGAAGGTGACGCTTCGGTCAACGGGGCGCTGTTCAGTCTTCCGGCGGGTGATATGCAGGCCGCGCTCGGCGTTTCGTATCGCAAGGAGTACGTGGATTATCAGGTGGATCCGCTGCTCGACTCGACGTTCACCTTGAACAACGGCATTCCGACAATCAGCTGTGCCGGCCCCGGTTCCCTTTGCACGTCTCCCGCCCAGGGCGGTTTCAACGTCAAGGAAGCCTATGCCGAGTTGCTGATTCCGGTGTTGAACAATTTGCCTTTCGTTCATTCGCTGAACGTGGACCTGGGTGATCGCTATTCGAAGTACAGCAACTTCGGCAGTACCAACAACTGGAAAGCGGCAATCGAATACAGGCCGATCGAGGATTTGCTGCTGCGCGCGACGGCTTCCAAGGTTTTCCGCGCGCCGACCCCGACCAACCTCTTCGCCGGACCAACATCGGACGCGCCGACGGCCATCGATCCATGTGCGGGAGTAGCCGGAGTTTCCGGCAACAAGGCCTGCCAGGGAATGAACATTCCGCCCCAGGTGTTCTCGCAGTTGACCGCGTACACCATGGGCTCGCAGTTCGCCGCCGAGCATGGCCTGGGCAGCGGAGCCATCCTGCAGCCGGAGAATGGCAAGTCCTTCGACTACGGCTTTGTCTACGATCCGGAATGGATTCGGGGCCTGTCGGTCAATGCGGATTACTACCGCATTCTCCTCAACAACCTTATTGTTTTCGGCAGCAACACCGCCCAGACCATCCTGAACCAGTGCTTCAACACACAGGGACCGGTATGCGGCGATATCGTGCGCAATCCGGACGGTTCGATCAAGTTCGTGACCGAGGCTCCATTCAACGCCGGAAACCTGGTCGATCAAGGATTCGATATCGGCGCGCATTACCGGCTGCCGGAAACAGCATGGGGCAACTTCGCCCTTGGTTTCGACGGTACCTATATCGAAAAGTACAACGTCGTCCAGGGCGGATCTGCCCAGCATCTGGCGGGGCATTACGACAAGACCTACGGCAACTTCGCGCGCGTGCGAGCGCTGGCGACTCTGGACTGGAACATGGGTCCGTTCAGCGCCAACTGGACAACGCGCTATATCGGGCCGATAAAGGTCGGTTACGTGAATGGCGGGCTCGGCCCCTCCGGCGTTGGCGCGGGCAGTCTGAGCAACGCCTACAATCCGAATCCCATCGGCCCGGTACTGCACGCCGGCGCGGTGACCTATCACAATGCGTCGCTCGGCTACCATATCGAACCGATCAACACGTTCGTGCAGGTCGGCATCGACAACATTTTCAACAAGCTGCCGCCGCTGCTGTATCAGACCAACGTGACCAATGCCAATACGGACGTCTACACGTACGACACGATCGGTCGATTCTATCGCGCCAGCGTGACCGTGAAGTTCTAGGGAGCACAGGTTGTCCTTGAAGAGCCGCGCGGCCGATGCCGCGCGGTTTCAAATTCCAAAATTGCGCGCGCCAGCCAAGCATCCCATGGTTCGGAGCTGGCGAGATCCGGCGGACGCCCGATCGAATTCCGATGCGCCGTTTCCTCGCCGAAGGGAACCCGTCGACCGATACGGCCTCGACCGGCATCCGCGACGTGTGCCTGCCCGCCTGCTCGCCGCGGCTTTGCGGTCTGGCGGCAGACGCGCCGCAAGGGGTTCAACATTGGCGGTGACTGTACGGGGCGAACAGCTTTGTCGCGGAAGGACATGAAGATTGCGCCGCGAGGTGACGCCGAGGCTGTTACGGGATACAAGGCAACAAAAAACCGCGTCATGGCGCGGTTTCCGGTGTCCTGCGGGATCTTGAGTTGGTGGAGCGGAAGGGGATCGAACCCTCGACCTCTGCATTGCGAACGCAGCGCTCTCCCAGCTGAGCTACCGCCCCACTCGATGTACGATTTGACCCGCGGATGGCACGGGG
>DATNFS010000135.1:0-72763 GCA_035606275.1 Rudaea sp. | reverse complement strand
CGGTATTCGCGCTGGCCGAACTCGATCCGGGCCTCCGCAGCGACGTGCCGATCGTGACCGCATCGTGCAACGGCAATGCGCTTGACGCGAAGGACGGCCCGTTCCGCCTGGTCGTGCCGGGCGAGAAGCGGCCGGCGCGCTGGGTGCGTCAGGTCACTGCCGTCGACCTGCTGCGCGCGCCCTGACCCGGGGCCGGCCGTACGGCCCCGGAACCGCACTGCGCGTCGGCCGGATCAGGCGCTCTTCGCCTTCTTCTTTTTTGCGCGGTCGGCCAGCTGGCGCGCTTTTTCCGCCAGCGCCTGGTACTTGTCGCGCAGCTCGTCGAGATCCTGCTCCTCGAGTTCCTCCAGGTTCAGCAGCGTGTTGCTGGCAGGCTCGACCGCGCGAATCAACTCGTCGAGCTTGATCTGCAGCGCCTCGGTATCGCGGTTCTGCGAGCTCTGGATCAGGAAGACCATGAGGAACGTGACCAGGCTCGTGCCGGTGTTGATGACCAGCTGCCAGGTATCGCTGTAATGGAAGACCGGGCCGGTCGCCGCCCAGACCACGAGCACGCCGAGGGCGAGGATCGTCGCGATCGGCCGGCCGGTGGCGCGTGCCGCAGCCTGGGTGAATCGCGTGAACAGCGATTTCTTCTTCATGGCGCGTTCCCGTGCTCGAGAGCGCCCAGTCTAGCGGCAGTGCGGGCGCCGGGCGGCCCGGGCCCGGCACCCATTCAGCGTGCGCTTATCAGCCGCCGCCAAACACCTCGTCGAAGAAGTTGTGCATCATCACATGGCCGCGCCGGGCCGACCGCTCGTTGTAGTTGCAGTTCGCGCCGTCGCCGCCATGCGCGGTCGGAATGGCAAAGCAGTGAACGGTGCCGCCGAAGTTGACGAACTGCCAGTCGACGTTGGCGTCGCGCATCTCCTTCTCGAATGCGGTGATCGCATCGGCCGTGATGCTCTTGTCGTCGCCGCCGTTGAGCGCCAGCACTTTGCCCTTGATGTTCTTCGCCAGCGCCGGGTCGTCCGTGGCCAGGCCGCCGTGGAACGAAACGGTGCCCTGGATGTCGGCGCCGCTGCGCGCGAGATCCAGCGACGTCGTGCCGCCGAAACAGAAGCCGAACGCCCCCCAGTGCTTGCCGTCGAGCGGGGCCTTGCCGGCCTGCGCCTTGAGTTGCGCGAGCGCCGCGTTGATGCGCGCACGCAGTTCCGTCCGGTTGGTCAACATGGCCTTGGCCGCGGTACCGGCCTCGTCGGCGTTTTTTGGTCGCACGTCTACGCCGTAGACATCGGCCACCAGAATCACGTAATCCTTGCCGGCCAGCTGCTTGGCCAGCGCGACCTGATCGTCGTTCATGCCCTTCCAGTCCGGCGTCATCACCAGGCCCGGGCGCGCCGCCCTGGTCGAATCGTCGTACACCAGCACGCTCTGCATCTTCTTGCCGCCGACGTCATAGTCGATCGTTCTGGCGACCATCGCAGCCTGCGCCGCACCGATGCCGAAGCAAAGCGAAAGTCCCAACGCAATCACCGATTTCATGAGCGGGTCTCCTGACGGGGGCTGAAGATGATAACCGCAGCAGACCGCGAAAAGGACTGCGGCATGACAGCCGCGGTTTGCTAGACTCTGCGGCTTCGGATTGCTGACGGAGCCGCCATGAATCGACGTATCGCGCTGTGCATGACCACCCTCGCCCTCGGTTTCGCCGCAAGCGCGGTTGCCGAGATGAAGCCCGATGTCGTCATCGGCTACCGGCGCAGCGTGATGACCATGGTCGGCTGGAACTTCGGCCCGATGGGCGCGATGGTCAAGGGCAAGATTCCGTTCGACGCGAAGGAATTCGGCAAACACGCCGACCGAATTGCATTTTTGGCGCCGCAGGCGCTGGAGGGATTCGCGAAAGGCTCGGACAAGGGGGCCGAGACCGACGCCAAGCCCGATATCTGGACGCACTTCGACGACTTCCAGTCGAAGCTCAACGACCTCATCAACGAGTCGAAGACGCTGAGCGATGTCGCAAAAACCGGCGACGAAGCCAGGATGAAGGAACAGTTCAAGAAGCTCGGCGGCGCGTGCAAGGCGTGTCACGACAAGTACAAGGCGGAGTGACGGGCGCCACGACCGGTCGATCGCGGGCCGTCAGCCTCATGCCTTCCCGGCCCTTCGCGCGAACGCAGGGTTCGCGGCAGCCATTCATCCTGCAATAAGGACGAGAATCGCGACGGCTGCAATACTCAGCACCGCCAAAGTCAATGCGAGCCACGCGCCGGCGAAGCGCAAGGGTCTTGCATCCGCCGATCGTTTGCGCCCGCTGATCATCGGCCCGATCAGGTTCTCGTGCCTGAGCAGAAGGTAGAGCACCACGGCGGCAACATGCACGCCGATCAGGATCAGCAGCACATTCTGGTTCCAGTGATGCAGGCGCGTCATCAGCTTGACCGTCTTCACCGACACGTGCGCAACGAAAGGTCCGTCGGAGTCGATCTCGTCGCTGGAAAACAGGCCGGTCACCGATTGCACGGCGACGCACAGCAACAGCGCCAGCACCGACCAGCCGCCGAGCGGATTGTGGCCGACGCTGGGCTTGCGGTTCGTGGAAAACAGCGCCCTGACGTAGGCGGCAACCGCGAAAGGCCCGCGCACGAAATCACGGAACCGGCTGGTCTGCGAGCCGAGGAATCCCCACAGCACGCGGAACAGCAGCAGCGCCAGCGTTGCGTAGCCGGCCCAGAAGTGCCAGCGCATGTCGAGCACGTCATATTCGCCGGTCGCATAGAGCAGCACGATCAGCGCGACCAGCACCCAATGGAACAGGCGCGTCGGCAGGTCCCAGACGCGTATTGTGTCCCCCGCGCCGCCGCCCGGCTTGCTCATGTCGATGCCGTCCGTTCGAAAGCGGACAGGTCCGGTGCATCAATCCGTGACGGGCGCCCCACAGCGCCAGGATATCGGCTTTCTTTCGTCGTCTTCATGATTCGTACAGCGCCATGTCAGGCGATGCCGAGGCCTTCGACTTGCGCGATCGCTTGCGGATCGAAACCGGCCAGTCGCGCGAACTCGCGGCCGCGTTCGGCGTAGTCGCGAAACTGGTCGAAGCTCGGCGCACCGGGCGAGAGCAGGATCGTACCGCCGGCAGGCGTGCGCGCACGTGCCAGCACCAGCGCCTCGGCAAGCGCAGTGGCCGAAGCGAGCGCAAACCCCGGCGCCTCGACCTGGCGCAACGCATTGGCGATCGCATCGCCGTTCGCCCCCATCGTCACGATCGCCGCCGGCGCGCACGCTTGAACGTGGCGCACGAACGGCTGCCAGTCGACTCCGCGATCGAAGCCGCCGACCAGCACGGTGATCGGACAGCCATCGAGGCTGCGCAGCGCCTCGATCGTTGCGTACGGTGTCGTCGCGATGCTGTCGTTGACGTAGTCGATGCCGCCGCGCACGCCGAGTCGTTGCAGTCGGTGCGGCAGCGGCTGGAATGATGCAACGTGCGCTGCGAGCGACGCGGCGTCGAAGCCCGCTGCGTCGATGGCGGCCAGCGCCGCGCACACGTTCTGCGCATTGTGCATGCCCGGCATCGGCACGTGCGACAGCGGCAGGACATCGACCGCACGACGCCGGATGGCGGCGCCGGACACGTGCCAGCCCTCGCCGCGGCCGAACACGGAACGGGCGGGATGATTGTGCGTGCCGTGCAGCAGGATCTCCTGCGCATTGACGACGAGGCGCTGCGCGTGCGTCGCGATCGCGAGCTTGTCGGCGAAATAGCGTTCACGCGTGCCGTGCCAGTCGAGATGTTCCTCGTACAGGTTGTTGATCACGGCAACGCTCGGCGCGCCGCCGAAATCGTGCGTCTGGAAGCTCGACAGTTCGATCACCCACCAATCCGGCGCATGCACCGGCGCGATCAGTTCCAGCAACGGCAAGCCGATGTTGCCGGCCAGCGCGATGCGCTGCCCGCCCTTGCGCAACAGATGCGCGATCAGCGCACTGACCGTGCTCTTGCCCTTGGTGCCGGTCACGCAGATCGTGCGCGCCTGCGGCTGCTCGGCAAACCACAATGCAGTGCCGGAGGTGAAGCGCACGCCGGCACGCAGCGCCGCGGCCGCCGGCAACCTGTACGGGCTGATGCCGGGCGACTTGATGACGACGTCGAACTGCGAAAGCGCCTCGACATCGGGAGAGTCGGTAACCAAACGCGAGCGGGCGTCCGGGCTGTTGCCCGCGCGAGCGTTCAACGCATCGGCTTCGCCGGCACTGCAAAAGACCGTCAACACCTTGTCGGGAAAGCGCTGCCGCAGCACAGCCAGCGCGGCGCGGCCTTCGCGACCGAAACCCCAGATCGCGACGCGCGCATCGGCCAGATCCGCCAGGTGCAGGTTCATGCCGGTCGTCGCGCCAACGCGTGGGTCACGTCAGTTGCCCGCATGCAGCAGCCGCAGCAGGCGCGCCGGCAGAAAGTGTTCCGCGGCCGGCTGCAGCAGCGGCTCCAGCGCGAGGCCGGGGCGATCGAGGTGCGGCAGGATCTCGTCGCTGAAGCGCGACACCAGCGCATCTTCGCGCCACTCCGGCCGCTGCGACAACGCGAACATCGCGGCGCGCGACTCGCGTCCCTCGCCGACGCATTCGAACGGCTTGTGGTCGCGATACTCGAGCAGCGCGTCGAAACCCGGCGCCAGCGATGCGTCGTCCAGCAGGTTGCGGCCGAAGATCGCCAGCAACCTCGGCTTGGCGACAAACGGCGCCAGGGCGAGGAACACGAAGTGGCATTTCGGACACTGTCCACACCAGCGATCGGCCGGCCGTTCGCCGCGAATCCGGAAATTGCGGTTGCAGCTGGAGAACACTGCGTCATAGCGCGTGCCGCGCGAAAACTCGCGCGTCACGGCCAGCTCGGACCACGGCCGCAGCAGCGAAAAATAGTCGAGGTCGGCGGCAATGTGCGTCTTCGCGTACGAGCGCAGACGCTGCTCGAATTCCAGGCTCTTGCTCCATTGGTGATTGACCTGGCGCCCCTCGTATTCGAGCGTGGCTTCCGATGCCGAGCGTTCGTTCGAGAAGACGACCGCGTCGAAACCGTACAGCACTGCCGCGCAGAGCAGGATCGCCGAATTGATCGCCGTGACCGGAATGTGACCGTTCCACGCGCCGAGGCGGTTGTACTCGAACAGTTCCGGCGCCAGCTGCCGCCTGATGTTGAGCAGCGGCAGGCCGGTCGCCGCGGCACACGCCGCGATCAGCGCCGAGTCGCCGATCCAGGCCGCCACGGCAGGCTCTTGTACACTTTTCAACATTTCCACACTGACGAGCGAATCCTTGCCGCCGCCGATCGGCACGAGGCTGCGGCGCGGCAATTCGAGCCCTGGATCCCGCACCTCCGGGACCGGGGCCTGCGCGGGAATGGGCCCGCTCGGCAAAGGCGGCGCCGCACCGTCCCGCGGGAAGCTGATGCGGCCGCGCAGGTCGAGCTGGTTCTGGTAGGCGAATTCAGCCAGGCCATGCTGGTAGATCGCGTCGAGCAAGCCGGACGTCGCCGCATCGAGGGGGCCGGAATCGACGACGATCCGCTTCGACACGCCGGCCTTGTAGTAGCTGACGCCGGCGATCAGGTGCAGCAGGCGCAGCGCAGAGTCGAACGCCGCGGCACGCGCCGGCGCCAGCGGCGGCGCATCGGGAAAGCCGATGCGCTCGATCAGCTCCGGACCGTCGTCGAACGCGTAGACGAGCTGCGCTTCGCCGTTGGCGTAGGCATGGCGCACGAAGCGGAACGCGGCGGCTTGGCGCGGATCAGGCAGGCTCTGCCTGGCGGCGGTCGGGTGCACGCTCACAACACGATCTCCGCTGCCGGATCGCGCAGGTTGTAATGCGACGCCATGACTGCGCCGTAGGCACCGGCCTGTGCAATCAGCAGCACGTCGCCTTCCTGCGTCGGCGGCAGCCGGCGGTTGCTGCCGAGCACGTCGCCGGACTCGCAAATCGGTCCGACCACCTGCACCAGATCGGTCGCCGGTTCGGCCACGCGCGTCAGGTTGACGATCTCGTGCCAGGCCTCGTACAACGCCGGCCGGATCAGCGAATTCATGCCGCAATCGATGCCGACGTAACGGACATCGCCCTTGCGCTTGAGCTGCGTCACCCGCGCCACGATTACGCCGGCATCGGCGACCAGGTAGCGCCCCGGCTCGGCCCACAGTTCGAACTGCGGGTACGCCGTCTTCACTTCGCTCAGCGTCGCGCCGAGCGCGGCGAGGTCGAGCGGCTGCTCGTCGCCGCGTGCCGGCACGCCGAGGCCGCCACCGATGTTCAGCACGCGGACGCTGCCGATCCGTTCGGCGATGCTGGCCAGCTGCACGTAGACGTCGCGCCAATGCGAGTTGTCGAGAATGCCCGAACCCAGGTGCGCGTGCAGGCCGGCGATGCGTACCTCGTGTTTCGCCGCGAGCCGCTGGAATTCCGGCAGCTCGTCGAGCGACAAGCCGAATTTCGATTTGGCGCCGCCGGTCCTGACCTTGTCGTGATGGCCGCGACCGGAACCCAGATCGATGCGCAGCAGCAGTTCGCGCCCGCTGAAATCCTCACCCCAATATGCCAGCGGGTGCAGGTTGTCGACCGTCACGCCGGCGCCGCTCGCGTAGCCGGCCGCGTACTCGCCGCGAGCCGCGAAGTTCGGCGTGAACAGCAGCGGCACGGACGCGGCGGCGGCAAGTTCCTTCGCGACGGCAAGCTCGCCCGGCGACACGCACTCCAGACCGTACCCGGCAGCTGCAATCGCCCGCAGCAAGGCCGGGTGCGCGTTCGCCTTCATCGCATAGAACCATTTGTCCACCGCGCCCATTGCTGGGCAACGCAGCGATTGCGCCTGCGCGCGCACGGTCGCCAGGTCGTACACGTAGCGCGGGGTGCCCTTCGCCGCCAAATCCAGCAATTCCGGGCGCCGTGCAAGCCACCACGGCTGCGACCGGGCCGCTTGCTCCGTTTTATACAAATGCCGCCAGCTCGGACCGAATACCGCCGCATCCTCGACGCGCATCGCTTCGGCGTGAACCAGCATCGCGTGCAGGGTCGGCACCAGCTCCGCGGCAACTTCCTCGTCGACGACGAAGGTGAGGTTGAGATTGTTCGACGACTGCGAGATCAGATGCACGCGCAGCGGACCGAACTCCGCGAGGATGCCCGACAGCTTGTGCAGCATTGAACGCATGCCGCGCCCGACCAGCGTGATTGCCGCGCACGGTGCGATCACCTTGACCCGGCAGACCTTGACCAGGTCGGTGCACAGCGCAGAGAGCACGTCGGTATCGACCAGGTTCTCGGTCGGATCGAGCGACACCGTGACGTTGGTTTCCGAGGTGCCGACCAGGTCGATCGACAGCCCATGGCGCTTGAAGAATTCGAACACGTCGGCAAGAAACCCGACCTGCTGCCACATTCCGATCGACTCCATCGCGATCAGCGTGATGCCGCTGCGCGAGCTGATCGCCTTGACGCTCGGCGCCGCGTCGACGGCGGCGACGCCGATCTCGGTGCCGGCCAGTTCGGGATGGTTGGTATCCTTGATCGCCAGCGGCACACGCGCCTCGCGCACCGGGTTGATGCAGCGTGGATGCAGCACCTTGGCTCCGGTCGTGGCGATTTCCTGCGCCTCCTCGTAGTCGAGGCGCGACAGCAGGCGTGCGCCCGGGACCTGGCGCGGATTGGCGCTGAACATGCCGGCGACATCGGTCCAGATTTCGACTTTTTCCGCGCTCAGCAAGGCGCCGAAGTAGCTGGCCGAGGTATCCGAACCGCCGCGACCCAGGATTACCGTCTGGCCCGCTTCGTTGCGCGCAATGAAGCCTTGCGTGATGAACAGGTCGCCGCGCGCCGCCAGCGTGGCGCACAGCCCAGGGTCCGCAGCGGTCGGCACCGACGCCGAAAGATGACGCCCCCACGCGTTCTGGTTCGGCAACGGCGCGCTCAGCAGGTGCTCGCGCGCATCGAGCCAGTGCGCCGGCATGCCGAGCGCGCGCAGGTAGGCCACGCCGAGCGTGCTCGACATCAGTTCACCGAGCGCAAGCACCTCGGCCTGCCACGGCAGCGCTGCGGCGTCGGCGCGCGGGTTGGCGACGAGCGCATCGAGCCGTTCGAGCCAGTAGTGGATCGGCGCATGGTCGGTCAGCGTCAGCTCGTCGATCATCGAGCGATGGCGCTCGACAATCGCATCCCGGACCGCGCTGCGGTCGGGCGCCGCGGCGGCTTCAGCCAGCGCCTTGAGCTTGTCGGTAATTCCCGACAGCGCAGACACGACGACCACGACGCGCCTGCCGCGCGCGAGCCAGCCGTGCGCGATCGCCGCGATGTTGTCCCAGCGCTCGCGCCTGGACACGCTGGTACCGCCGAATTTCAGCACGATCCACGGCGCATTCGGGGCCGGCGACGGCGCGGGCGGGAAGCTGGGCATCGTGGGAGCGAAACCTGCGCAGTGGAAGGAGGCGGTCATTGTCCTTGTGCAGCGCAAAAAAACAAGTCGAAGGCTGAATGCGATCCTGCGCCGGCGATATGGACAATTGCGGGCATTTTCCGGCGGCATTGCCAAAACCGGCATAATCGGCAGCTCCTTCGCGCGGAAACGGCAATGAACTGCAGCGCTTTCAAGCAAGTGGACGTCTTTACGTCCGAACGTTACAAGGGCAACGCGCTGGCCGTGATCCTCGACGCGGACGGCCTGGCCGACGCCGACATGCAGCGGATCGCCGCCTGGACCAATCTGTCCGAGACGACATTCGTGTTGCCGCCGAGCCGCCCCGGCGCGGACTATCGCGTGCGCATCTTCACGCCGCGCAGCGAGTTGCCGTTCGCCGGCCATCCGAGCGTCGGCACCGCCCATGCGCTGCTCGAAGCCGGACGCATCGACGCTTCCGATCACCTGGTGCAGGAATGCGCCGCCGGACTGCTGCCGGTGCGCGTCGTCGGCGAGGGTGCGCAGCGTCGCGTCTTCGTACGAGCGCCGCGCGCGCAAATCGATCCGCCCAGCGCGGCGATCACGGCCGCGGTGACCCGGGCGCTTTCGCAGGCGCCGTGCGGCTCGCATCCGCCGCGCGTGGCCAACAACGGTCCCGACTGGCTGATCTGCGATCTGGGCGACGAGGCGGTGGTGCGCGGGCTGGTACCCGACATGACTGCCCTGGAGCGGCTAAGCGCAGAGACCTCTTCGATCGGCATTACCGTTTTCGGCCGGGCCCGGGGCAAGGATTACCAGCTCGTGGTGCGTGCATTCGCTCCGGCCGACGGCGTTCCGGAAGATCCCGTGACCGGCAGTGCCAATGCCGCGATCGGCGCCTACCTGCTGGCGACCGGCCAGCTCGATTCGGTCGGGGCAAACTACCGCGTCAGTCAGGGCCGCGAAATCGGCCGTGACGGGTATGTCGACGTCTGCATCGACGCGGCATCCGGCGACGTCGAGATCGGCGGCTGCTCCGTCACCAGCATCGACGGCATGCTGGCGCTGCCGTAACGCGGGCCGCTGCGTCGCCTGTTTCACGGAACGGCGCAGCCTTGCCGTTTGCGTGCGCGATACCCGAAGCGCGCGTTGCGCCGGTCGCGTTCGATCGCGCGGATCGAACGCCGGTATCGCCGGCTATTTCGCCGCGTCGCGCGTCATCTGCAGATCGTTGAACTTGCGCCGCTCGATCAGCCCGATGATTTTTCCGGCTGCGTCGCGCCGGAAGATCAACAGATTCCTCTCATCGTCGCTGCCCATGAACACATCCCTGGCGACCGGATCCAGCGCGTGCGGCGCAGCACCGCTGCGAGTGCGCAGCAGCAGCCTGCCTGCGGCAAGTTCGACCGTGAAGGCCCGTTCCGGCGTGTAACGATAGGTTCCGGGATAGTCGGACAGGCGCAAGCCGCGCACGTCCAGCGCGGGCGGCGGCGTCGGCAGTGTCAGGTCCTGCATCGCGACGATCTGCCACTTGCCGGCGCGACGAACGAAAGTCGCCGTGGCGAGATAGCGCACGACGAATTTCTGCCCGAAGAACGTCTCGGTCTCGTACTGCTCGCAATCGATCACCGCGGTGTCCGCGTAGGCGCGCACGTGCGGGTCACGGATCTCGATGTTGCCGGAGATGCCGGGCGCAAGCGCATGCACGCTGTCGACGGCTTCCTTCTTTGTCTGCCGGCGCCCGAATTCGTCGGTGATCAGCACGTCGTCGGCGAGCAGGCGCTGCCAGACATCGGGCTTGCCGAGCGTGAGCCCGTCCATCAACTCCTGCGTCAGGCCGACGATTTCCTTCGTCAACGCCGGCGGCGCCTCGTCGGCGAACGAAAGCGGGCTGTAGAACAGCAGGACACCGCCGAACGTCAGCAAGGCAGTGCCCGTTATTGCAGTGGCGTGCATTCCGGCACCTCGTCCTGAATGGCTGAAGGGATCATGTCGTGCGCGGCCGTCGCCGGGATGTACCGAAGGTCACGCGCGCGTCTCGACATGCAACGCCGAGTCGGCCATGCTGCGCCATCAGCGACGGGGAAGCATGCGTGTCTGGCGAAACCGCAACTTCGGCAACATCGGCTCCGGCCGGATACTTGCGCCGGCTCGGGGTCTGGGATTCGAGCATGATCGTCGTCGGCGGCGTGATCGGCGCCGGCATCTTCCTCAATCCGCGCATCGTCGCCGAGCGCACCGGCTCCGGCGAAGGCGTGCTGATCGCGTGGAGCGTCGGCGCAGTGATCGCGCTGATCGGCGCGCTGTGCTACGCCGAACTCGGCGCGCGCCGCCCGCAGGCCGGCGGTGCCTACGTGTACCTGCGCGAAGCCTACGGGCCGATGATCGCGTTCGTGTACGGCTGGATCATGCTGGTCGTGAATTACTCCGGCAGCGAGGCGGCCGTCAGCGTGACGTTCGCGACCTACTTCTGCAGCGCATTTGCGTTGCCCGAATCGCTGGTCCAGCCATTCGCAATCGGCGCGATCGTGCTGCTGACCGGCATCAGCTACTTCGGCATCAAGGCCGGCGCGATGCTGCAGAACGCGCTGACAATGCTGAAGCTGCTCGCCGTCGTCGCGCTGGTCGTGACCGGCGTGTTCATCGCCGCGCCGCACGCGCCGGCGGCCGCCGCCATGCCATCGGCGCCGATCAGCATCTGGAACTTCGGTGCGATCCTGATGCCCGTGCTGTTCGCCTACGGCGGCTGGGCCTACGTCAACAACATCGCCGGCGAAATCCGCGAGCCGCAGCGCAACCTGCCGCGTGCACTCGTGCTGGGCATGCTGCTGGTCGCCGCCTGCTACCTGCTGGCCAACATCGCCTACCTGCACGCGCTCGGGCACGCCGGCCTCGCCACCAGCATGGCGCCTGCGGCCGAGATCATGCGCAGCGCGTTCGGCGAGACCGGCGGACGCGCGATTTCGCTCGGCATCGCAATTTCCACATTTGGATTCTGCAATATCTCGATCATCGGCGCCGCGCGCGTATTCCAGGTGATGGGCGCCGAAGGCCTGTTCTTCCGTGCCGCCGGCCACATCAACCCGCGCTATCGCTCGCCCGACGTCGCGCTGGCCGCATTGTCCGGCTGGGCGATCGTGCTGGCGCTGTCGGGAACCTACGGCCAGCTGCTGAACTACTCGACCGTCGGTGACTGGCTCGGCTACGCCGCGGCCGTCGCCACGCTGTTCTACTACCGGCGGGTGCACGCCGACGAAGCCGTCGCGTTCCGCATGAAGGGCTTTCCGGTGCTGCCGCTGATCTTCATCGTCGCGGTGCTCGGCGTCGTCGCCAGCAACATCGTCTCGAATCCGACCGACGCCGGCATGGGCCTGCTGATCGCGCTGCTCGGGTTGCCGGTCTACTGGTTCTGGTCACGCTCGTCGCGCGCCGCCGCGCGAGGCTGACCGCGTCGCGGCATGGTGCACGCCGATCGTCGTTGAACCCGTGTACCTGCGCTTCTCGGCGCCGGCGCGGTCGTCTGGCAGTACGTCCGTGTGCTGTCAGCCGACGCGCGCACATCGCGCGCGCGCGCCTGCGGGCACTTTCCGCCGTCCCCTGCGATGCTCGGCACCGCGAACGGCGCCGGGACCCACGAAGCCGTATATCCCTGCACTACCTCAAGGAATAGTTCAGGCGAGCTGCTGCTCCTGCGGCAGGATGCCGCCCAAACGGGGCCCGCCTGTGGCGCGGCGAGGGTGCGCAGGAAAAGTCCGAAGGAGGGCGCACACGATGTGCGCCCGTTCGCTGAATGTACACGGACGTACATCCAGCGAACCCCGGAGCACCCTCGCGAAGTCGCAAGGCAGGATGCCTGGAGACCGCGCCACCGGGGGTGGCCTTCTTCTTGGTTACTTCTTCTTGGCCACGCAAGAAGAAGTAACCCGCTCGCCCAAAGGGCGAGTGGAGGCTCTGGTCTTGAGGAATGAACAAGAGACAAAATCAAGATGGATTCCCGCTTGCGCGGGAATGACGAAACAGGGCTGGAAGCCGGGCGGCTGGTCGACGGCACACAACGCGTCGGCGCATGGATGCAACAGCCCGGCGCAGGCGGGCAGAACCGTGATAGCGCGCCGAGGTCCAACCCGGTATGCAACAATAAGTTGCCGCAGCCGACTTGTTCGACGACATGCCAGAAACCCCCCGCGCCAGCACGAAGCCTCCGTCCCACGCCCCGGACGCCGAAGACCGGTCGCACGAACTGCGCATCAACGGCCGCCCGTACTACCCGACCGACGATCCCGACATGCCGCTGCTGTGGTACCTGCGCGACGTATTGCGCCTGACCGGCACGAAATTCGGCTGCGGCATCGGAGCATGCGGTGCCTGCACGGTGCTGATCGACGGCAAGGCGCAACGTGCATGCCTGACACCGATCAAGGCCGCCATGAACCACGACGTGACCACGATCGAGGGATTGGCCGGCACGGACCTGCATCCGCTGCAGCGCGCGTGGATCGAGGAAGACGTCGCGCAATGCGGCTACTGCCAGGCCGGCCAGATCATGGCGGCGGCGGAACTGCTCCGGCGCAATCCAAACCCGGGCGACGACGACATCGCGAAAATTCCGAACCTGTGCCGTTGCGGCACCTATCCGCGCATCCGCCGCGCGATCAAGCGCGCCGCGCAGCTCGCGCGCGAAGGCGGAACATGAGCGGGCTGTCGCGACGCAGGTTCTTGTCGATCAGCGCGAGTGCCTCCGGTGCGCTGCTGGTCGGCTGGAAATTCGCCCGCGCGCAGTCGGCGCTGCCGTTTCTCGGAGCGCGCGATGAAGCGCAGCAGCTCGGTGCGTTCGTCCGGATCGAAGCGAACGGCGATGTTTTCATCGGCGCGCGCGGCTGCGAGATCGGCCAGGGCGTGAAGACATCGCTGCCGATGCTGATCGCCGAGGAACTGGATGTCGACTGGAACCGCGTGCGCGTCGAACAGCTGCCGTACGGCTACGTCGAAACCGACAAGGGTCCGTCGAATCGCTACGGCGGCCAGGGCGCCGGCGGCAGCGACAATATTCCGAGTGGCTGGAAGGACCTGCGCCAGGCCGGCGCCGTGGCACGCTGGCTGCTCGTGCAGGCTGCGGCAAAACGTTGGGACGTCGACGCGGCGCAGCTGCGTACCGATTCCGGTGCCGTGATTGCGCCCGATTCGCGCCGACTCGGCTATGGCGAGCTCGCCGCCGAGGCCGCGGCGCTCGATCCGCCGAAGGATCCGGTGGCGCTGAAACCGGCCGATCGCTTCTCGATCATCGGCAAGCCGACGCGCACGGTCGATGCGAAGGAGATCGTCACCGGGCAGTCGCAGTTCGGCATCGATGCCTACCTGACCGACACGCTTTTTGCCGTGATGCTGCGCTGCCCGCTGCTGGATGGAACCGTCGGCACGCTCGACGACAAGGAAGCGCGCAAGGTATCCGGCGTCAAGGACGTCATCGTGATCGACGGCCCCAAGCCGGGCGAGCCGTTCGATGGTGTGCTGGCGAGCGGCATCGCCGTCCTGGCCGACTCGACCTGGGCGGCGATCAAGGGCCGCGAGAAACTCAAGGTCGAATGGAAGCCCGGACCGTGGGCGACGGAATCGAGCGCCGCACTCGCGGCGAAGGCCAACGAATTGCTCGACAGGAACGAAGGCGCCGTGCCGGTGCGAAATGACGGTGACTTCGCCAAGGCGCGCAAGCAGTCCGGGTTGCGCTTCGAGGCACGTTATGAAATGCCGTTCCTCGCCCATGCGACCCTGGAACCGCCCGGCGCGACGATTTCGGTCGAAAAGGACAAGGTCCTGCTGATCGCTTCGCTGCAAAGCCCCGGCAGTGCCTCGCAGGTCATCAGCAGGCTGACCGGCATTGCGCGCAAGAACATCGAGATTCGCCTGACGCGCGCGGGCGGCGGCTTCGGCCGGCGCCTGAAGAACGACTTCGTCGCCGAGGCGACCCTGATCGCCAAGGCGGCCGGCAAGCCGGTGAAGCTCGTCTGGACGCGCGAAGACGATCTGCAGCACGACTTCTTCCGCCCGTTCGGCGTGCACGCGATGAGCGCCGCGCTGGACAAGAAGAAAAGGATCGTGGCCTGGTCGCACCGCTGTGCCGCAACGCCGCGCAACTATCGCGACCGCGGCATGGCCGAAGGCAAGGTTCCGTTGTACATCGGCTGCGTCGAGCCGGATGATTTTCCGGCGGGTCTGGTCGCCAATCTCGAGAAGTCGTTCTTCCCGGTGCCGTCCGGCATGCCGCGCGGCTGGTGGCGCGGGCCGATCCACACGTTCCACGCGTTCGCCGTGCAGTGCTTCATCGACGAGATCGCGGTGGCGACGAAGCAGGATGCCGTGCAGTTGCGCCTCGACCTGCTCGGGCCGCCGCGGCGGCTCAAGTACGAGGATTCGGACAAGCCCGGATTCGACACCGGCCGCCTGGCCGGCGTACTGCAGCTGGCAGCCGACACGATCGGCTGGAGGGACAAGCGCAGCGATGGGCGCGGCGTCGGCATCGCCTGCCATTTCACGTTCGGCGGCTACGCCGCGCACGCCTTCGAGGTGTCGGTGGAGAAGGACCAGTTGCTCATCCATCGCGCGGTGTGTGCGGTCGATGTCGGCCGCGTGGTCAACCCGCTCGGCGTCGAGGCGCAGATGATGGGCGGGACGATCGACGGCATCTCGACCGCCCTGAACCTGGCGATCACGGTCAAGGACGGCCAGGTGCAGCAGCGCAATTTTCCCGACTATCCATTGATGCGCATGGCGCAGGCGCCGCAGAGTGTAGAAGTACACATTGTCGAATCGACCGAGGATCCCAGCGGCGCCGGCGAGATCGGCCTGCCCAGTTCCCTGCCGGCGCTGGCCAATGCGATCTACGCGGCGACGACGGTGCGCGTGCGCAAGCTGCCGCTCATGCCGCAGCTGATGCGCATGCTCTAGTGTCCTGTTCCGCAACCAGCGTCAGACAATGCCGGTGTCTTTCGCCGCGATGCTGCGTTGCTCGCCGTCATCGTGGCCGCGCAACGCCTCCTTCTCGCGCGTTGTCCAGCCGGGAAATCCATCCGGAACTTCTTCGCGTTGCCTGCGGAACAGAACACAGGCGCCTGCGCGATTTTCCGCGCGCCCGATTCGAACATCGTCCGTAGCCGCCCGCCCGCGCCTGTGGCGTGGACGAAGACCCCTGCGATCTGCGGCGATTCTTCGTGAGGTCGACCATGGCCGTGGCCGATTGCCACGACGCCGCCGCCGTCAAGGCACTTGCGCTCCCCGCGTTTGCCCTCATGTCCGGCATTGCCTCGAGGATCGCCGCCCGCATGTCCCTGTTCACGCCGTTCACGCTCGGCAACGTCACGTTGCGCAACCGGATCGTGGTCTCGCCGATGTGCGAATACTCCGCCCGCGACGGCGTGCCGGACGACTGGCACCTGGTGCACCTGGGCAGCCGTGCGGTCGGCGGTGCCGCGCTGGTCTTCACCGAAGCCACGGCCGTGTCGCCGGAAGGCCGCATTTCCCCGGTCGATACCGGCCTGTGGAACCAGGTGCAGCAGAATGCCTGGAAGCGCATCGCCGATTTCGTCCATGCGCAGGGTGCCCTGTCCGGCATCCAGCTTGCGCACGCCGGACGCAAGGGCAGCACGGAGGCGCCATGGCGCGGCGGCAAGGCCGTGGCGGCCGTTGAGGGCGCCTGGACGCCGGTCGCACCGAGCGCGATCGCGTTCGCCGATGACTATCCGATGCCGGCAGCGCTGGACGATGCGGGTATACAAAAAGTCATAATGGATTTTGCCGCATCGGCCCGGCGCGCCCGCGAAGCCGGTTTCGGCGTGATCGAGGTGCACGCCGCACACGGCTATCTGCTGCATCAGTTCCTGTCGCCATTGTCGAACCTGCGCCGCGATGATTACGGCGGCTCGCTGGAAAACCGTGCGCGCCTGCTGCGCGAGGTCATGCGGGCCGTGCGCGCCGAGTGGCCGGCGCCGCGGCCGCTGTTCGTGCGCGTGTCGGCAACCGACTGGGCGCCGGGCGGCTGGGACATCGACGAGTGCGTCGAGCTCTCGCGCTGGCTCAAGGCCGATGGCGCCGACTTGATCGATGTGTCGTCCGGCGGGCTCGTGGCGCACGCGAAGATCACGGTCGGTCCCGGCTATCAGGTGCCGTTCGCCGCGCGTATCCGTCGTGAGGCCGACATCGCGACCGGCGCCGTCGGCCTGATCACCGACGCCCGTCAGGCGCAGAAGATCCTCGACGACGGCGACGCCGACCTGATCATCATGGCGCGCGAATTGTTGCGTGATCCGTACTTCCCGCGCCGCGCCGCGAAGGAACTCGGCGCAGCGATCGAAGCGCCGAAGCAGTACCAGCGTGCTTGGTGAACCGCGCTGAAACGCAGGATCGGCGATCAGCGGAAATCGGGGCCGTGTTCAGGTACCAGACTCAATCATGAGCACGCCACAACAAGGAGGCAGTGCAATGAAACGAGTCATCTATTCGCTGGCTTCACTCGCCCTTTGCGCGCCGCTGTTTGCGGGCGCGGCGGAAGGCGTTCTCGTCGCCGACATCAGCCTGCAGGCCGGACCCGACACGGAATATCCGTCGATCGAGGAACTCAATGCCGGCACGCCGGTCGCGATCCAGGGCTGCCTGGACGGCTGGACCTGGTGCGACGTCATCGCCGACAACGGCGATCGCGGCTGGATTCCCGGAACATTCATCGAAGAAACCTACGGCAGCCAGCGCGTCGTCGTGACCGACTACGGCGCGCGCATCGGCATTCCGATCGTCAGCTTCTCGATCGGCGCGTACTGGGGCAGCCACTATCACAACCGTCCGTTCTACGCGCAGCGCCAGCAATGGGAATCGCGCTCGATCCACGTGCGCACGCCGCCGCGCCCAAGCGGTGTTGCGACGACGACGCGTCCGGCCGACACGCGCACCCAGGCGCAGACGCAGGAACGGCGCACGACCGCGACGATGCCGCAGCGCACGGCTCCGGCACCGAGCCCGGTTCCCTCGCCGTCCGCGACGGAACGCGCGACGACCGAACGCGCCGACTCCGCGCGCAACGATCAACGCATGGCGAAGATTGCGCACCCGGAATCGCGCCCGAAGCCGGAACCGCTGACGAAACCCGAAGCGGCGCCGATGCCGGCGAAACCCAGCGACATGCCGGAGCGAACCAGGCCGGCAGAGCGTACGCCGCAGGTGGCACAGGCGCCAAAGCCTGCCGCCGGGCCAAAGCCGAAGGATGAAGCCAAAGCGCACGAACCCAAGCCCAAGGATGAGTTGAAGCCCGAAAAGAAAAAGGATGACAGCGGCGGTGGCGGCGGTTGATCGAGGGATCTGTCTTCCGGAAATACGCATTCGCCCGCTGAAAACGCGGGCGAATTTTTTTGTCGCGGGAGCTTCACGGACGCCGGGGAAATCCCCGCAGCCTCCGGTACACGCGCCCGAATGAGCGCATCGGCCCCGCGATCGCGACGCGGGAAAAGGTTCGCCCGCACGGCACCTCATCGCAAATTCCGGCAGCGGGCCGGCCCGCGGCGTTCGTTCCGTTCAAGGCGGATTCGCGCGCATCACTGCTCGTCGAACTCGGTGGCCGGCTTCCATGTCACAGGTGGCGTCCACGGCTTGTCCGGCACGTCGCCGCAGGCAACGACGATCAATACCCAGGCACACGCGTATTTGCCGCCCCAGGGCGCGGTGAATTCCTTCACGACAGTCAGCTGGCGAAACAGCGCCTGGTGCAGCGGCATGCCGTCGGTACCAGCCCAGTACTGCGCGAAATGGTTCGGCCGCACCTTGATCGGCCGCTTCGCCGCGAGGATCGGCGAAGGCTCGTACCTGCGCGCGATGAAGTCCGGCTGCGGTCGCGCGCGGTCCAGCTGCTGCGCAATGTCGTCCGGCAGCATCGCGCTGCCGTCGGGATTGAAAAGACGCAATTGTGCGGGTTCGGGCGCGGCCGCCGGCACCGCAGGCGTCTTGGCAGTCGCGTTGGACGTCGCGCGTGGCGGGCGTTGTTTCGGCTCGCTCGGTGGCCGGGGTAACGGCAGTACCGGCTCGGGCAGGGGCGGTTCCGGCGACGGCAAGTCGACCAGATCGACCTGCATGACATCGGCATCTGCGGCAGCCGGCGCGGTCGGCCGCAGTGTCAGGCGCAGGCCGATGATCAGCAGCAGATGCAGCGCGATGGCGCACAACCAGGCCCAGCGCCTCAGCGGCGAGGGGTGATCGGTAGTGTGCGAACGCCGCCCGCGTGCGCGATGGCGCACATCTTCACGCCACGCAGTGACGGACAAGCGTGAACGTTCCGCTTCCGCACCCGCAACGGGGTCCACGCTGGCTGCTGCCGCTGATTCCACGCAAATTGCGACCCTGTTCCAATCGGCGGCAATTTACGGATCGGCCGGGTAAATCCCCGTTAAGCTGCGGAAGCCGCCGCGGCCGGATCCGTTGCGAGGCAGAGGAACGCAGATCCGGTCGCGGGGCTGTTTTCAACACGCTGCGAGGCGACGCATCGTGTTGCCTTGCCTGCTACTCGGCCAGCTCGACGTAGCCGTGGTCGACATGCACCCGCACCGACCTGCCCGGATCGTGATCCATGCGCTCGTGATAGTCCTGGCCGCGATAGCTGTAGACGACGTCGTAGCCGACGACCTGTTGCGTTTCGACGTGGGCCGTCCGCGTCCGGCAGACGCGCTGATTGCGTGTCGTGCTGTAGCCGCCGCTCTCGATCACGTCGCTGTGCGTCACGACTTGCGTCGGGTTGCCGTCCTCGTCGATCGCCGGCGCGACCGTGTCACGACGATAGTCCGCGCCCGGATGGTATTCGGTGCGCGGCTGATCCCAGCATTGCGTGCTTGCCTGGGGTTGATCCGTGGTGGCGAGCAACCGGTCCACGCGATCGACGTGCGCGAAATCAAAATACGACCCGTCGCGGTAATAGGCGAACGCGGAGCCAGCCAGCGAAATGCCGAGCGCCGCTGCGATAACCTTGCCAATGCTGATGCGTTTCATGTGTGCAACCTCCGGCGGGCGGACCACGCCCTCTTTCTGCGGAAAATTCACCCTATGCGCGCGGCAATGAATTCGTTCTGAATCCGGCCGCCATTCAGGCTGCGGTTCAGCATGCGTTTCCGCATAAATATATAAATATACTTATGCGCAATGCATCACGCCGGCGTTACGCGCCGTTAACCAATCGAACGCCCCGCTAATGGGTTCTTAAGCGGGGGTTGCCGATGACGGGAGTACGGTGGCGACATTCGGCGAATTGCCAGCGCGCTTCGTCGGAAAGTCCGGCAGGCCGAAGCCTGCCGCGGCGATCCGGTCGGGATCGCCCACCGGACCCACCGGAGCGACGTCGCTCCGATGCCAGGAAGACCTCGATATCACCAAGCCGTGGTCTTCCCCCCAAGCAACAGGAGCCCATCCATGAGAACCGGCAAATCATCCGCCACCCTGTTGGGATTGTCCGCACTGGTGCTGTCGGCCGGTGCTGCCATCGCAGCAACGCAGGACCCCACTCCAACGCAACCGAACCCGGAAACGCCGCCGAACCAGACGACGCCGATGACGCCGCCGCCGCCGCTCGACGAGCCGTCCGACTCGGCCACGGCCGTAGCGGGCGTGCAGGCCAAGTTCGACGCGCTCGATACCAACCATGACGGCTTCATCGATCAGGCCGAAGCGGCAGCGAGCGACGTGCTCGCCGGCCAGTTCGCGACGCTGGACGCCAGCGGCGACGGCAAACTGTCGCTGGCGGAGTTCACGGCAGCCAGGAACCTGGCTTCGATCCGCATCGATCATCGCAACCACCAGGAATAGCGGGATCCCCGGCAGCGCCAGTTCGGCCGCCGCAGGTTTTTCCGCCAATCCCGACAACGAGGAGACGACAATGACGACAATGAACATGAAACCGCAAGACAGACTGCTGCCGGCCGTGCTGGCGGCGCTCGCAATGACAGCCGGATCCGCGCTGGCAGCGGCACCGGAGAAAGATCCGGGCCAGCAGCAGCCGACATCGGCACAGTCCGCTGCATCGATGCCGCAACAGTCGACCATGCCGCAAGCGACGCCAGCGGCGACGGCCGAGGCGATCAGTTCGGCGGCCTACGAAAAGTTCGACGCGATCGATGTCGACCATGACGGCTCGATCGACAGGAAGGAAGCGCAAGCGAGCAAGACCTTGTCGGCGCAGTTCAGCAAGCTCGATACGAACAAGGACGGCAAGCTGTCGGTGACCGAGTTCAACAACGCCAGCAACATGGCCGCGATCAAGGTCGACAAGAAGCCACAAGGCTACTGACCCGGTCGCGTGTAATCCAAGGCGGAATCAAGGCGGGCTCCGTGCCCGCCTTTTTTTGTCTCGCCGCCCCAGCCGCGCCTGCGTTCCAGAGCGGTGCGCAACCCACCTGAATGTCCGCCATCGACCACGCCGGCAAGGCACGCAAGTTCAGTCGCGATTCCCGGAAGCGGGGCTAGCTTGCCGCAGAGGACAGCAATGTCCTGCGATTCCCACACGAGGAGCTGCCATGAAGAATCCATCGATCGCACGCAAGCGCCTGATCCTGTCGGCCTTGATCGCGTTGGCATTGTCCGCAAGCGCGGCCCTTGCGCAGGACGAGCAGCAGACTGCGCCGCCGCAGACGACGACGAATCCGGATCCGGCAACGAGCAGCGCGCCGCAACAGCCTCCGACGACGACTCCTGCCCCGCCGCCGCCGTCCGCATCGGCGCAAACGGCACCTGCGCAGGACCAGGCCACGCCGACGGCCAGCCCACCGCCGAGCGCACGGGCTTCGGCGGAGCCGGAAGCGCCAAAGCCGGCTCAGCCGGCCGTGCCCGAGCCGGTCGTGCCGGCAAAGACCGAGGATGCAGCGTCCACGCCGCCGCCTTCGGCAGAAAAGGCGAGACCCGCGCGCGATGCATCGAAGGTCGCGCGCGAGACCCGGAGCAAGGCCGACGCAGCGAGCAAGGCTGAAGCCATCGCGTCGACCACGTCAGGCAAGAACGAGGCCGGTTCGAAGGGCGGCAACGACAAGACCGACAAGGCCTTGTCGAAGGCCGATGCATCCGCGCAGGCAAAGGCGGCAACAACGTCGGCGAGCGCACCAGCGCACGCTGCGTCGGGCGCGACTGCCGCGGCGCCGGCTTCCTCGGAACCGTCCTCGCCCGACCTGTCCGCCGAGCTCAAGCAGCGCACCGAACTGGCGCACGACAAATTCTCCGTGCTCGATACCAACGGCGACGGCTTCATCGATCGCCAGGAAGCTGCGGCAAGCGTGATCTTAAAGCCGATGTTCGCCAAGTTCGACACGGACAAGGACGGCAAGCTGTCGCTGGTCGAGTTCGCCGCGATCAACGATCTCGCCGCAATCAAGAAGGACCAGGACAAGGTGCGGAACCTGCACTGACGCTTGTCGGCAGCGGGCCGTCCCGCAGGTCACCAGGCGGACCCGATTCGGGTCCGCCTTTTTTGTGGCTGGCCCTGCCCGGATCGCATGTCGCATTGCTCGCAATTGCGCGGCCGCCGCGCACTCGCCGAATCGGACGAAGACCGCCCTGCCGCACTGCCACTTGACCGCGCGCGCGGAAAGGAGAAGGCTTGGCCCCAAGCGGTCTGAATACTGCCGCGCTGCGATTCGCGCGCGGACGGTGCCCGGAGTCCTGACAGGCCAGCGCGCGAGCGCTCGGCTCCGCCGCTCCGTCTTCGCGCGATCCGCAGCGTATGCGCCGGAGTCTTGACCGTGCCCATCCACGCAACCTAACGGGAGACTTACGGTCATGGCCTACACCACCGAAGGCATCCGAAACATCGCGCTCGTCGGGCATTCCGCCGCGGGCAAGACCACGCTGTTCGAGGCCCTGCTGCACGCAGGGGGCGTGATCGGTGCTCCCGGTTCCGTCGAGCGCGGCACCACGGTGTCCGACTATGACCCGATGGAAAAGGAGCGCAAGCAGTCGCTCAACACGGTGGTCGCATCGATCGATACGTCCTTTCCGGCATCGGGCGACTGTCATATCAACCTGATCGACACGCCCGGCGCGGCCGACTTTCGTGGTCCGACGCTGAGCGCGCTCGCCGCGGTCGAGACCTGCGCCATCGTCGTCAACGCGCACAACGGCATCGAATACACCACGCATCGCATGATGCTGCGCGCCAAGGCGCGCGGCCTAGCGCGCGTGCTCGTGGTCAACAAGATCGACGGCGGCAACTGCCGCGCGCTGGTCGAACAGCTGCGCGACACGTTCGGCCCGGAATGCCTGCCGATCAACCTGCCCGCGCAGGACGGCAAGTCGGTCGTCGACTGCTTCTTCAAGCCCGACGGCGTGGCCGATTTTTCAACGGTGGCCGAGGCGCACCAGCGCATCATCGACCAGGTCGTCGAGATCAACGAAACCGTGATGGGCCATTATCTCGACCAGGGCGAGGAAGGCCTTTCGGGTGCGGAGCTGCATGACGCGTTCGAGCAGTGCCTGCGCGAAGGCCACCTCGTGCCGATCTGCTTCGTCTCGGCGCGCACCGGCGCCGGCGTGAAGGAATTCCTGCAGCTCGCGGCGAAACTGCTGCCGAATCCGATGGAAGGCAACCCGCCGCCGTTCGTCAAGGGCGTCGGCGCGGCGGCAACGCCGATCGAGGCCAATCCGGATCCGAAGAAGCACGTCATTGCCGACGTGTTCAAGATCGTCAACGATCCGTTCGTCGGCAAGCTCAGCGTGTTTCGCGTCTACCAGGGCACGGTGAAAAAGGACACGCAGCTGTTCATCGACGACGGCAAAAAACCCTTTAAGGTCGGCCACCTGTTCAAGCTGCGGGGCAAGGATCACATCGAGATCGACCAGGCGATTCCCGGCGACATCGCGGCGATCGCCAAGATCGAGGAAATCCACTTCGATGCGGTGCTGCACGATTCGCATGACGAAGACCAGATTCACCTGAAACCGCTCGACTTTCCGCAGCCGATGTTCGGCCTCGCGGTCGAGCCGGCGCACAAGGGACAGGAGCAGAAACTCGCCGTATCGCTGCACAAGCTGGCGGAGGAAGATCCGTGCTTCCGCTACGAGCACAACAAGGAACTCAATGAGTCAGTCGTGCGCGGCCTGTCCGACCTGCACCTGAAGCTGATGCTCGAGCGCATGAAGGAGCGCTACGGCGTGGAGGTCAAGTCGCGGCCGCCGCGAATCGCCTATCGTGAAACGGTCAGCGCCAAAGCCGAAGGCCACCATCGCCACAAGAAGCAGACCGGCGGTGCCGGCCAGTTCGGCGAAGTGTTCCTGCGCATCGAACCGCTGCAGCGCGGCGCCGGCTTCGAGTTCGTCGACGAGGTCAAGGGCGGCACGATTCCGAACCAGTTCCTGCCGGCGGTCGAGAAAGGCGTGCGCCAGGTGCTCGACCATGGCGCGGTGGCCGGCTACCAGCTGCAGGACGTTCGTGTAATTGTATACGACGGCAAGTACCATCCGGTCGACTCGAAGGAAGTCGCCTTCGTCAGCGCCGGCAAGAAGGCGTTCCTCGATGCGATCGCGAAGGCGCGTCCGCAGATCCTCGAGCCGATCGTCAACCTCGAGGTGTTCGTGCCCGACTCGCACATGGGCGACGTGACCGGCGGCCTGGCGAGCAAGCGCGCACGCATCAATGGCACCGATTCGCTCAACGGCGGCGAGCTTGTCGTCAAGGCGCAGGTGCCGCTCGCCGAAGTCACCGACTACCAGACCGAACTGAAGGCCATGACCGGCGGCAAGGGCCGCTACGCGATCGAGTTCAGCCACTACGACCCGGTGCCGGCGCAGGTGCAGAAGCAGCTGACCGACGCCTACAAGCCGAGGGTCGAGGAGGAGTAAACGCTGGGGCAGGCCGCAGTCGGCGGGCACACCGCGGCGCGGCTCCCGCATTCTGCAACTCTTCGCGTATTGGCGGGATCCGCCGCTGCGCGGCTGTGCCCGCCCTACTCTCTTCGCCCCTTCTTCCCCCGCGATCCGCTGCCTGCACCTTGACAGGGATGGAGCTCATTCCGGGACGAGCGTCACGGCCTCGAATCACCCCTTGTACGTCCTGCGTGCTGGATCATGCGCCCGCCACCGGCCAAAGCGCTCGTTCTCGCATGGCCGTCCTCGTCAAGATGAACACACGCGGGCTGCGCGAAGCAACATGCGTTCCAATTCCGGCAGCCGCTGACTCGAACGCGATTTTCACGGGATCATTCCGCGCAGGTATCACGTGGCGCCCTACGCTCGCACTGTCCTCGCACGAGGACATTCCTGATTGCAAAGCGGAGGAACACCCGATGAAAACCGTAAGCGACGTAATGACGCGCGACGTATATCTGGCCAGCCCGGACCAGACCATTCGCGAAGTCGCCGGAGCGATGGCGAAAGCCGATGTCGGCAGCCTGCCGGTCGGCGAAAACGACCGGCTGGTCGGCATGATCACCGATCGCGATATCGTGCTGCGTGCCGTGGCCAAGGGCCTGGATCCGAAGACGCCGGTCCGCGACGTGATGACCGGCCGCATCCAGTACTGCTACGAGGATGACGACGTCGTCGGCGTCGCCGAGAACATGGCCCACCTGGGCGTGCGCCGCCTTGCCGTGCTCAACCACGACAAGCGGCTCGTCGGGATCGTGGCGCTGAGCAATGTCGCGAACTGCGGCGAGGCCAAGGCGGCCAGCAAGCTGCTCAAGGGCGTCGCCGAACCGCACCGCGAGAGCCGGCGGGTCGCCGCGGCCTGAAATACGCGTGACATGCAAGGCAGTGCGACGTATTCGCCCGACGCCGATCGTCGACGGGCGCGTACGTCGCGTTGGCGTGGGGCACCGCCGTCACTCGGCGGCGTGCATGCGCTGGATCAGCACCGACGTACCGCCCTCGAAACGCAGCACGAAACTCGAACCGTCGTGCGCCGATGACACCACCTTGACCGGGCCGCGTTGCTGCGCCGCCTTCACGTCGCAGGCGCGGAACTGCTCGGCTGTGCCGGTCGGATTGAGCACGAGCGGCGCGCTGACCGGCTCATAACCGGTGAACGGTCCGCTGCGAAAGCCGCTCATCGGAAAGCGCTGCATCCACATGAAGAACTTGCCGTCGTGCGGAATCCAGACGCGATCGTCCTTGTGCGCGGTGACGCCGAGTGCGCCGTAGGCATTCCAGACGCGCAGGATGCTGGCCCGGGTGCAGTCGGCCGAAATGCATTCCTGCAGGACGAAGTATTCGTCGTCTTTCATCTGCATGAGCTGGACGCTGACGATATCGTCCTTCTGCAACGCCTCGGCCGGGTAGATCACGGCGGACATCTTCGGATCGACTTCGAAGTTGCCCGATATCAGGTATCCGCCATGGCGCGTTTCCCGCTTCGGCGCGCGCACGTCGACACCGGGCAGCACGGTCTGCCCTGCGCCATCAGCTGCCGTGAGCAGCAGGACGATGCCGGCTGCGATCCTGATATTGCGGCGTGCATGGGCACGATGGTCTGCGGGCATCCGGACGACTTCCTGTGCGCGGCCTGTGTTGCACCCCGCGCACGACGGTACGGGTTGCCGGAATGGCCGGAAAGGCAAGTATTGTAAAGCCGCCCGCGCCGCCGTGTTTCGCAAGCCGGGGTACGGGCGTAGACTCCGGCCTGCTTCACGACCATCAACCTGACTCGAGGGGAGAAACGGTATGGGCTTTCTTGCTCAGCTTTGGCTGCCGATCGTTCTGTCTGCCGTGGGCGTGTTCATCGCCAGCAGTCTGCTGCACATGGTGCTCAGGTTCTGGCACGGCCAGGACGGCAGGGGCTTTTCCAACGAAGACGAAGTGGGCGCCGCGATCCGCAAGGGCAGTGCCGGCGCCGGCATGTACATGATTCCGTTTTGCAAGCCCGAGGCGATGAAAGATCCGGCGATGCAGGAAAAGTTCAAGCTCGGGCCGATCGGCGTGGTCTTTCTACGCCAACCCGGCCTGATGAACATGGGTTCGTTCCTGGGCCAGTGGTTCGTGTTCTGCCTGGTCGTTTCGTTTCTGTGTGCGCTGCTCGCGGTCCATGTGATGGCGCCCGGCGCCGACCACCGGCACGTGTTCCACGTCATCGCGCTTGCGGCGTTCCTGGGCTATGGCATGGGCAGCCTGCCGAACGCGATCTGGTGGGGTCATCCCTGGGTCAGCACGATCAAGCATCTGGTCGATGGACTGATCTACGCCATCGTCACCGGCCTGGCATTCTGCTGGCTGTGGCCGGCGTGAACGCGGCAGCACACGTGGCAAATTGATACAACGCAGCGATCCGGCCGACGGCGCCTGCCGTCGGCGCCACGAGACAAAGTTCGTGATGCACGCCAACGGTGCCGGAGCGTCACGGCCGGCGCACTGGTTGCACCGCGTGTTTTTTTTCGAATCTTGACGAAACATTACCGCACGTTCGACGAGCGCTCCGGTCGCAGTTGGTAGAGTGAGGGCGCCCGTTGGAGGTGTCGCATGGAGCGGTTTCACGCGATCTTCGTTCTTGTCCTTGCGGCATCGGCGTCGGCGCACGATACCCAGCACTCGCCTGATCACGCCGAGCCGGCCGAGCACGCGGCACCGGCACCGCCGTCGCAGGCCGCACCACCGCCGGTGCATGTCGCGCCGCCCTCGACTGCCCACACGATCACCGCGCCGGGTCGCGCGCCGCCGCCGCACGTGCCGCCGGTTTGGCATGACGGCGCACATCCTCCGCAGGCTCCCACCGGAACGCCGATCGATCGCTGGCATCGCGGCAATCCGCAACATGAGCATCCGCACGGCGCAGGCGACGGCGGCGATCATCATGACCATCGCCGCTGGAACGGCGACATGCACCAGGACCACCATCGCTGGCATGGCGGGCATTGGTGGCACGGCAACGTCGGCGGCCGCGGCGGATGGTGGTGGATCGTCGGGCCGGAGTGGTACTGGTACCCGGCGCCGTCATATCCCGAGCCGGACCCGGACACGCCGCCCGGAATGGAGCCGGGATATTGGTACTGGTGCGACGACTACCAGGACTACTATCCGAACGTCACGGATTGTCCCTCGGGATGGCAGCAGGAAGTGCCCGGCGATTAGTGACCCGCCACACTTTGAACGCGACGCTTGGAACGCGGCGCCGCGTTGCAGCCGTCGCGTCGACCGGGATTCCCGCCTGCGAGCGCCTCACGCAAGGATTGCATCCAGGGCGGGTGCCAGCTGAGGATGATTGAACGCGAATCCGGCAGCGCTCGCGCGCGCCGGGATGATGCGCTGGCCGGTCAGCAGCAGGTCCGCCATCTCGCCGAACAGCAACTTCAAGGCGAATGCCGGCGTGCGCAGCACGCACGGGCGGTGCAACGCGCGCGCCAGCGTCGCGGAGAATTCCCCGTTCGTGACCGGCGTCGGCGCGGTCGCGTTCCAGGCGCCGCTGGCAGCGGCGTTGTCGACCAGCCAGCGGATCAGCGCGACGAGATCGCTGCGCGCGATCCAGCTCATCCATTGCCGGCCGTGGCCCATCGGGCCGCCGAGTCCGCACCGGAACGGCAACAACATCTGCTTCAGCGCGCCGCCATCGCGGTCGAGCACGATGCCAGTGCGCAACAGGCATACGCGCACGCCGAGCGCCTCGGCCTTGCGTGCTTCTGCCTCCCAGTCGCGGCACAGGTGCGCGGAAAAGTCCGAGCCGATGCGGGCGTTCTCGTCGAGTTCCTCGTCGCCACGCGGACCGTACCAGCCGACGGCCGATCCCGACACGAGCACCGCCGGAGCACGTTCCTGCCGCCCGATCCAGTCGAGCAGGCGCTTCGTGGTGCCGATGCGCGAGGCAAGAAACTCGCGCTTGCGCGCGGCGCTCCAGCGTCCGCCCGCAAGATTTTCGCCGGCAAGATTGACGATCGCGTCGACATCCCGGGCGAAGTCGAGCCGGTCGATCGGCAGCACGCCCTCGGGCACGCGCCGCTTTGCACGCGCGATGTCGCGCGTGAGCACGGTGATGCGGTGCCCGTCCGCCGCGAGGCTGCGGCACAAGGCGCTGCCGATGAATCCGCTGCCGCCCGTGATCAGATAGTGCATGGGCACCTCCGCATCCGGCCTCGCCAAAGTCTACACCGCCGGCGACGGCAGCGGATTTGCCGGCGCGGCGATGCCGGCGCCGGAGCGGCGATTGTTGGCGCCTGCCGTTCGGGTTGCAGGAAATTGCGCACTTCGGCGCGCCGCCGCCTTTCCGGCACGGGAAAGCGTTATTGTTCGCACGCGCGCGGGTAGCCTGCACCACGCGAAGCGGATGCAGATTCGCGCACGCCGTTGCAGGCCGCCGGTACATTCCAGAACATAGAGCGGGGAGAACGCCATGCCCATGACCTTCCGCGGCCGCCTGCTGGCCGCCACGATCCTGTCGATCGCCAGCCTGTCGATTGCCGGCGTTGCGCCTGCAGCGGATATCTACGACGCCGCCGTCGCCCACGCCGGGCGCAGCGCGGACGATCTCAAGCGCGATCCGGCCGACCATCCGGCCGAGGTGCTGCGCGCGTCCGGCGTGAAGCCCGGCATGCGCGTCGCCGACTTCTTCGCCGCCGACGGCTACTACAGCGAGTTGCTCAGTTATGTCGTCGGCCCCGGGGGGCATGTCTTGCTGATCAACAACCCGCCCTACGACAAGTTCGCCAACAACGCCTGGAAAGAGCGCATCGAGAAGCAGCATCTGGGCAACGTCGAGCACGTTTCGGTCGACCCCGCGCACATGGGACTCAAGGACGCCTCGCTCGACGCCGTACTCATGATCAAGGTCTACCACGACCTCTACTGGGTCGACCCAAAAGATGGCTGGCCGAAAATCGATGTGCCGACGGTGCTCGATCAGCTGCAGCGCGCGCTGAAGCCCGGCGGCACGCTGCTGATCGTCGATCACTCCGCCAAGGCCGGCAGCGGCAGCAACGACGCCGGGTCGCTGCATCGCATCGACGAGGAGTTCATGCGCAAGGACTTCGAGTCGCATGGCTTCACGTTCGCCGGCAAGAGCGATTTCCTGCGCCGCCCCGACGACAAGCGCGATCAGATTTCGTACAAGCCGCCGGCTGTCGGCCTGACAGATCGCTTCGTCTACGTGTTCCGCAAGGGCGGCTGACGCCAACGCCGCACGCCATCGCCGGCGACGCGCAGCGCCGCGGGCAGTCCGCGCCCCTCGTTCCGCGGCGACCGCAACGCGTCAGCGCGTCGACTCGTCCCCGGAACCGTTCGCCTGCAGTTCCATCAAGACTTTCGCGCGCGCTTCCGGCTCGAGGCGCGCGATCTTGCCGGCGGCGTCGTAGAACGCGCTCCAGTTGCTGTCCTGGCGTGAATACAAGGTGGCGAAGGCCGACACCCAGCGGTGGTACAAGCCGAACGGCAGCAGTTTGGCGTTGTTGATTTCGCCCTGGATCCACTCGTCGTACAAACCCCGTCCCTGCCAGCGTTCTTCGCGCAACTTAGCATAGTCGGCGCGCAGCCGATCGAACGCCTCGCGTTTCTTTTCGCGCATCGTCGCTGGCGGCAGCGGCAAGGCATAGAGCGTGCGCAACCGCTCGCGCGTGTCGAGCACCAGGCGCGCGAATTCGTCCGCTTCGCTCTCGTCCACGCTCTGGCCGGCCGGCAGTTCGCGCGACGCGCGCCATTCGCGCAATCCCGCGCGTTGCACGAACGTGGCGAAGGACTCGTTGAATTCGGTGTCGCCCCGCACATAGAGGCGCTGATGCGCCAGTTCGTGGAAAATCGTGCCGGCCAGTTCGTCGTCGTCCCAGCGCAGCATCGTGTTGAGGATCGGATCGGCGAACCAGCCCAGCGTCGAATATGCCGCCGAGCCGCCGATCCAGGTTTCCAGATCCCGTCGCCGCAACAGGCTGGCTTCGTCGCGCGCGCGTTCAAGATCGAAGTAGCCGCGATAGCCCAGGCAGCCGACGATCGGAAAGCAGTGCTGGAACGCATCGACCGAAAATTCTCCGGCAGCAAAGACGTTCCAGGTAGCGTAAGGCCGGTGCAGGTCGGCGTATTGCGTATAGCTGGCGTTGCGTGGCAGAAGCAGACGATCCGATGCAAACGCGCGCGCCTGCGCAGCCAGGCGCAGACGTGCCTTGAGCGACGCGTCGACGGAAGGATCGGCAATGACACGGTCGATCGGCCGGCGTGCCGCGAGCATCGCGTATTCGCCGTGCGCAAGGTGGCCGTAGTAGCCGAGCGTCGAACACGCCGTCAGCGACAGTGCGGCGAATACGCCGGAAGCGGCTTGGGCCAGTTTCTGCAAGGGCGGGCGCACGAGCATTCGACGCGATTGTAACGGCACGTTAATGCCGACGCGGCGATCCTGTGGCGTGTGCGGCTCCGACAGGAGCACGGGTGCGGCATCCGCGCTAACATGACGCACGAGCACGCCTACTGCGCGGGATGAACCTGATGAGACCGCAGATTCTGATATTGACGATCGCCTGCCTGGCGACAACGCCGGCGTGGGCGGGCGCCGGCCTGACATCAGCCGGAGTCGACCCGACACCGACCAACAACCAGCCGGCCGAGCCGACGCTGGCCCAGGTGGCGCCGCAAGGCACGCAGGGCACGACAGGAACCTCGGCCGCCACGGTCACACCCGGCGTCGCCACCACGGTACAAGCGGGCACGACATCGGCGACGGGCGTTGCCGGCACCAATGGCACTCCGATCGGCGGGGCCGCGCCCGCAGTGATCGTGACACCGCCACCGCCACCGGATCCGGCCACCCTTCCGGTATCCGTGATCCGCCCGGTCAACAAGGCGGCAACGGATCCGGCGGCAGCAGTCGCGACCGCGCGCGCCGGCGACGACACATCCGCTTCGCCACAGGCGCGCGCACAGAAGATGCCGCTGGCGCCGCGAGCGGGCGCGACATCGCCCGCGGCGGCGCCATCGCCACCGTCATCTTCGCCGGCCAGCCTGCGCACTTCGGTCGCAACCGCGCCGCAGCGGCCCGAGGCCGCCGTGCATCCTGCTTCGGAAACCACACCCGAAGAACCGGCCGACGCCGGTTCCAGCGGGTTCATCTTCTATGCCGGCGTCGGCATTGCCGCGATCATACTGCTGCTGTCGCTGGGTGCGTTCTTCCGTGGTGGCGGCAGCGAGCCGGGCAAGCAGCCCTAGCGGAGCGTGCGTCGACGGTGCACTTGCATGGCGGCCCGGCGCGATGACCGGGAATGCAACAACTTTATAAATATACATGGCCGATCGGCGCGCGATGCCGGCGGTGACCGCGCCTGCGCGTGCGGTCGCGGGAACGCGAAGGACGTTCAGCGAGGCGACAGGAACGGCTGTGCTAGCCTCGCAGCTGGCGCGCGTCGCGCGTCCCGGACCTGGAGATCGCCATGGTTATATCCATTCACCAATCCGCGGCACCGCTGATCGCGCTGATTGCCGGCATCGTGATCCTGTTCGTGCCGCGCATCCTCAACTACGTCATTGCGCTGTACCTGATCCTGATCGGCCTGCTCGGCCTGTTCGGCAACCATCTGGTCTGAGCGCACCGCACCTTTTGCGTCCGCATCCCGATGCTTGATCATGCGACCGCGGCGGCGACTGCGTCCGGCCGCACCCGTCAATCGCGCCCGGGCTTCGCCTTGCGTTTGGGCTTCGGCCTGGACTTGGGCTTGGGCTTGAGCAGCGTTCCGGTGCAGCGCGGCGCGCCGCAGCGGCAGGCCCAGATGCGCTTGAGCTCCGCCGTCTGCCGCTCTTCGAGCACGATGCCGTAGTCGTAGGTCAGTTCGTCGCCGGCGCGAATGTTGCGCCGCGCTTCGATCACGACGCGATCCTTGCGCGGATCGCCGCTGGCGTGCTCGACGATCCAGGCCTGGCAGTTCGGCGCGCAACTGTGGTTGATCCAGCGCGCGACATTGCCGCCGTCCGCGCCATCGATCAGATACTTTTCGTTCAACGTGAACAGGAAGGTATGCCCGGTGTCGGTGTCGTTGCCGAAACGGCGATCGGCTTCGGCATGCGTCAGGCGGCGGCCGCGATACTCGGTGACGCGGGTGCCTTTGGGAATGTCGCGAACGGCGAACACGCCGTTGCCGTGAATCGGCGACTGGCGCCGGACGATGCGTCGGGTCATGCAGAAAAGCTCTTGAGGGCAGTCAGGCGGGGCCGCGATGATACCCGATCGGCGACCAGGCCGAACTGCGGCGGTCGATTGCCGTACGCGACGCACGTTGCGTATCATCGCCCACTCCGATCCGACGAGCCACGGCGACATGCTGCACCCGACCCGGGTCCACCCGATGATCGCCCTGATGCTTGGCCTGGCTTTGCTGGCCGGCGGCGCGGACCTGCTGCACGCCCGCAATCACGACGGCGGCGGCGCCGGGCGCTTCGACTACTACCTGATGTCGCTGTCATGGTCGCCCAGCTATTGCCTGACCCATCCAGGCGAGGCGCAGCAGTGCGGCAGCCATGGCTTCGGCTTCGTGCTGCACGGCCTGTGGCCGCAGAACCGCAACGGCAGCTGGCCGCAGCATTGCGGCACACACGAAGCGCCGGACAGCGCGACGATCGAGCGCACGCTGGCTTTCATGCCGAGCCGCTCGCTGATCGAGCACGAGTGGCAGACCCACGGATCGTGCACGGGCCTGGACCCCGGCGCCTATTTCGCGCTGGCCGACCGCGCTTTTGCGAGCGTGACGATACCCGGGGAATTGAAGACACCGCGGTCACCGCCGGCCCTGAGTGCCGCTGAAGTCGTGCAGGCCTTCACACGGGCAAATCCGGGACTGCGCGATTCGATGATCAGCGTCGTGTGTCATGACGGCAATGAACTTGCCGAAGTGCGGGTCTGCCTGGCCAAGGATGCGGGCAGTCCGCAGGCCTGCGGTGGACGCGTGCGCAATTCATGCCGCTACGGCAAACTCAGGATACCGGCGGTTCGCTAGACCGCTTGCCATACCACTTGTTGCTGTTGTACGGGGGAGCGTGACATGAAATTCATCCGCATGCTGGGCAGGCTGCTGCTCGTGCTGTTGATCGTGCTGGCGACTGCCTTGGCGCTGATCTATTGGCGCAGCAGTTCGTTGATGGCGCAACACATCGACGTCAAGGAACCGGCGCTGGCCGTGCCGACCGATGCCGACGCCCTTGCGCGCGGTGAACACGTCGCGATCACGCGCGGCTGCACGGACTGTCACGACAAGGATCTGGGCGGCAGGGTGCTGGTCGATGCGCTGCCGATCGGCCGCCTCGCGGCGCCGAACCTGACGCGCGGGAAGGGCGGCGTCGGTGCGCGCCTCGATGCGACCAGCATCGAACACGCTGTCCGCCACGGGCTCGGCGAGGGCGGCCGGCTGCTGCTGTACATGCCGGCGACGGACTTTGCCGGGCTCGCCGACGCCGACGTCGCCGACCTCATCGCCTATGTCACGTCGGTGCCTGCAGTCGACCGCGACATACCGCCGCCGTCGGCCGGTCCGCTGATGCGGACCTTGTTCCTGCTCGACAAGGCGCCCCTGGTCTACGCACTCAAGGTCGACCAGCACGCGACGCACGTGGCCAGCATGGCTGCCAGCGCGACGCCCGAATACGGCCGCTATCTCGCGCAAGGCTGCACCGGCTGCCATGGCGATCATTTCGCCGGCGGCCATGTCCCCGGCACGCCGCCGAGTTTCCCCGATGCGCGCAACATCACGCCGGCCGGCGCCATCGGCAAATGGACCAAGCCGGATTTCTTCACCGCGTTGCGCACCGGCAAGCGGCCGGACGGCAGCGATATCAACCCGTTCATGCCGTGGAAGGCGTTTTCCAAACTCAGCGACACCGAACTCGACGCGCTGTGGGCCTATCTGCAAACCGTGCCGCCGGTGGCGCCCAAGTCCTGAGCGCGGCTCAGGCGAGGTCTTTTTCGAACACGACCTGGCGCTTGCGTTCGGCGTAGCCTTCGCGCAGATAGAAGCGATGTGCGCGTTCGCGCACGACGTTGCTGCGCACGCGAAAGCGGATGAACCCGTGCTGTTTCGCCCATGCCTCGGCGGCATGCAGCAGTTTCGCGCCGACGCCGCAACCGCGCGCATGGTCGAGGACGACCAGGCCGGCAAGTTCGGCGAACGGGATCTCCTCCAGGTGCAGGCGCGGCACGACATGCGTCCAGCCGATCACATTGCCTTCTGCATCGGAGGCGACGAATACCTCGCCGGCGTCGGCGGCGCGGACCTGTGCATGGCGTGCGCCGATTGCCGGCGCGTCGACCGGATAGCCGAGTTGCGTCGACAACTGCGCCAGCGCGGCGGCATCTTCGCTGCGTGCCGGACGGATCGAGAATTGTTGCGATGCGCCTGTCATGGTTTCTTCAGTATCGTGGGGAGTCGGACCCTGGATCTCGCCCACACCATCCCCACCCGACCCTCCCCTTGAAGGGAAGGGCCAAGCGCGGCTCGCGAGAGTCAGCAGCAGCCACCCTCACCCGTGTGCGTGTGCGCCGCGGATGCCGCCACGCCGCTGGTCAGGCCCTGCTCGCTGGCCTTGTAGTGGTCGGCGATCACGCGCGCCACGCACATGCTGACGCGCTTGCCGGTCGGGATGTGCAGGAACTCGTTCGGACCGTGCGCGTTCGAGTGCGGGCCGAGCACGCCGGTGATCAGGAACTGCGCGCCGGGAAATTTTTCGCCGAGCATGCCCATGAACGGAATGCTGCCGCCTTCGCCGTTGTAGGCCGGCGGCGCACCGAAGAACCCGCGCGACGCCGCGTCGACGGAAGCCTCGAGCCACGGCGCCAGCACCGGCGCGTTCCAGCCCGAGGTCGCCTTCTCCAGGTCGAAGCTGACCCGTGCGCCATACGGCGGATCGGCTTCGAGCAGGCGCTTGACCAGTTCGCCGGCGGCGTTGCCTTCCAGTGTCGGCGGCAGGCGCAGCGACAGTTTTACCGCGGTGAAAGGCCGCAGCACGTTGCCGGCCGAATCCAGTGGCGGCATGCCGTCGAGTCCCGTGACAGCCAGCGCCGGCCGCCAGGTGCGGTTGAGCACGAGCTCGGTCAGGTCCTTGTCGACGGGCCGCATGCCGGCAACGAACGGAAACTTCGAATAGACCGAATCGCCGAGAACCTGCGCCGTGCGTCGCGCCTGCTCGACCCGCTGGGCCGGAATGTCGACATACAGTCCCTGCGGCCTTATCTTGCCGCTGGCTTCGTCTTCGAGCCGCGAAAGGATCTGGCGCAGGATGCGGAAGCTCGACGCAACGATGCCCGACGCATCGCCAGAGTGCACGCCCTCCTCGAGCACCTGCACGCTCAGATTGCCGCCGGTCAAACCGCGCAGCGACGTCGTCAACCACAGCTGGTCGTAGTTGCCGCAACCCGAATCCAGGCAGACGACCAGCGACGGCTTGCCGATGCGCACGGCCAGATGATCGACGTAGTACGGCAGATCGTAACTGCCGGATTCCTCGCACGCCTCGATCATGACCACGCAGCGCGCACGCGGCGTGCCCTGGTCCTGCAGCGCCAGGATCGCGGCCAGCGAGCCGAACAGTGCGTAGCCGTCGTCCGCCGCGCCGCGACCGTACAGCCGGTCGCCTTCGATGACCGGCTTCCACGGCCCCAGGTGCGCGGACCAGCCAGTCATCTCCGGTTGCTTGTCCAGATGGCCATACAGCAGCACACAGTCGTCACCCGCATCCTTGCCGGTCGCCGGGATGTCGATGAAGATCAGCGGCGTGCGTCCCTCGAGGCGCACGACGTCGACGACCATGCCCGGAATCGAATGCGACCTGGCCCATTCCGACAGCTGATTGACAGCCTGGTCCATGTAGCCGTGCTCGACCCATTTGGCATCGAACATCGGCGACTTGTTCGGAATCCTGATGTAGTCGACGAGCTGCGGAACGATCTGGCCATCCCACAGGCCGGAAATCACATCGCGGGTCTGACTCGAATCCATCTATCGTGCCTCGGCTGCGTTTCGGACTCGCGAAGTGTACAGGGTTGCCGCATCGGGGTTACAGCAGGCCGGGCCGCGCGATTCATGCGCCGTGCATGGTCAAGCCGCGGTCATCGTTCGATCGGGCGCGGCTGCAGCATCGGCCTGATTGCTCCCGCGAGGTCGTGCTCGCGACCTCGCGCCGCGCCTGCGTTAAACTGCGCGCCCTGCCGATGATCGAGCCATCCATGATCCTGCCGCGCTACCGTATTGCCGCTTCGCTGATTCCCGGCGCCGGCAAGGGGCTGTTTCTGGCGGAAGAAGTTGCCCGCGGCGGGCTGATCACGGCGCCGGACGATATCCGCAAAGTATACAAGTGGAGCGAGGTCCATGCGCTGCCCGATGCCGCTGCAGCGCTGGCCGCGACGGTGCGCTGGTTCGAAGACCGTTACACGGTGACGCCGGAGTGGCCGGACGAGTGCTACATCAACCATTCGTTCGCGCCGTGCGGCCTGTGGCACCTGGGTTTCGTGTTCGCCCTCGACAATCTGCCGGCCGGCACCGAGGTCACGGTCGACTATCGCCACCTGCTCGCGCCGGGCCAGGAAGAAGACTTTCGCGATGCGGTCAGCGGCGCGCCGATCGTCGGCTACGACTGGCGCGAGAGCATGATGCGTTCCACCGCGCAGCTGCAAGCGCTGTTCCCGGCGGACGGCACCTAGCATGAGTGCGCGCCTGATCCGGATAGGCGAATACCGGCGCATGCGCTGGAAGAACGGCGGCGGCTGGACCAGCGAGCTGGCGCGCGGCGGCGACGAAAGCGCATTCGACTGGCGCATTAGCATCGCCGAGATCGAGAGCGATGGCGCATTTTCCACATTTCCCGGCTGCGACCGGCAGATCGCGCTGCTCGCCGGCGCCGGCATGGAAATCCGGTTCGACGAAGCCGAATCGATCCGGCTCGACCAGCGCCTGCGCTTTTTCCCGTTCGCCGGCGAATGGCACGCGCACGGGCGCCTGATCGGCGGCCCGGCGCGCGACTTCAACGTCATCGTCCGCCGCGATGCCTTCAGGGCCGAGGTGCTGCACCGGCCGCTGGTCGGGCCGATGGTGTTCCTGCCGGAAGCGGCGACGTCGTGGTTCGTCTATCTCGCCGGCGGCCGCGCCGCATTGAAGGACGTGCCGGATGCCGATCTGGAGGCCGGCGACTCGCTGCTGCTCGAACCCGGCGACGGTGTGCGCAACCGCGTGTTGAGCGGCGGCGGTGAAGTCGTGCTGGTCAAGCTGATCGGCCGCTAGAGCGCCGACGAACCGGCCGGGTCATGGCTCGGCCCATTCGCGCAGCAGGTTGTGGTAGACGCCGACCAGGCCCACCATCGCCGGATCATCCGCCACGCGTGCGTTGAGTCGCTGGATCGAACGGTCGAGATCGAACAGGATCGCGCGCCGTGCGTCGGCACGCACCATGCTCTGTATCCAGAAGAAGCTGGCCACGCGCACGCCGCGCGTGACCGGTGCGACGCGATGCAGACTGTCGGCGGGATAGACGATCAGGTCGCCGGCGGCCAGCTTGACCGCGTGCGTGCCGTAGCTGTCCTGGACCAGCAATTCGCCGCCGTCGTAGGAATCGGGTGACGCGAGGAACAGCGTGGCCGATACATCGGTGCGGATCTTGTCCGCGCTGCCGGGCAGAAGGCGAACGGCGCCATCGACGTGACTGCCGAACTGCATGCCGTTCTCGTAACGATTGAACAACGGCGGATACACGCGTTGCGGCAGCACGGCGCTGATGAACAACGGGTGTCGCTCCAGGCTCGCAAGCACGCGCGCGCCGAGTTCCACGGCCAGCGCCGAGTTCTCGTCGATCTGGCGGTTCTGCTTGACGCGCGCGCCCTGATACCCGGCCGTCGCGCGGCCGTCGACCCAGGGCGCGTCCGGCGCGTCGAGTGCCGCGCGCATCTGCCTGACCTCGTCGGCGCTCAGCAACTGGGGAATCTGCACGAGCATTGCGCGTCTCCGGCTTTCAGGGTTTCCAGTCGATCGTGGCCAGCAGCGTGCGGCCGACGCCGGGGATCGACCGGCCGCCGTCGGACGGGATCAGCGCATCGAAATACCGCTTGCCGGCAAGGTTCAGCAGGTTCAGGCGCAAATCGATCTTCGACCGATGCCAGGCGACCATCGCATCCCAGCGCGTGTAGCCGACGACCGCGACGATGTTCGTGTTCGCCGCATAGCGCGGAGACAGATAGGTTGCGCCGCCGCCGATTTCCCACTGCTCGTCGATGCGATAGCTGTTCCACCACGACGCGCTGTTTTTCGGCGTATTGGCCGGAACATTGCCCTGTGTTCCGTCGAGCGCCTTGACGATGCGTGCATCGAGCCGCGTATAGCCGGCGAATACCTGCCAGGCGCTGGTCAGATGACCTGCCAGACCGACTTCGCCACCGCGCACGCGCACGTCGCCGCTCAGCGAAAACTCGGTCGCCGACACCTGCGTGCGCGCGTTGGTCTTCTCGACCTCGAACACTGCGGCAGTCAGGTTGAGCCGGTCGTCGAGCAAATCCCACTTCGCGCCGATTTCGAACGAACGGTTCGATTCCGGTGGCAGGTTCTGCGTGTTGTTGGTGACCGTCAGCGCTTCGAGCGACGGATTGAAAGACGTGCCGTACGACAGATAATAGGACTGCTCATGGCCGGGCTGATAAATGATGCCGGCGCGCCGGCTCGTGAAGTAGACGGTCTGGTCGGCGTGGGCCGGCGCCGAAATCGTATTGTCGAGCGTAGCCGCATAGCGATCGCGGCGCAGTCCGGCGACGGCCTGCCACTGGTCGTCGAGCTCGAGCGTGTCGTTTGCATACACGGCCGCCGTATCGGCACTGCCGTGGGCGAGGTTGGCTGGCGTCGAAACGACATTCGGCGCCATCGGGCCATAGGCAGGCGCCAGCAGCCAGAGCAACGGCAGTCCGCTGCGCGTATAGGCCTGGTTCTTGTAGGTATCGCGCGCGAGCTCCAGGCCGCCCAACAACGTGTTTTCCCAGGGACCGGCGCTGAACCTCGCGACGAGGTCGGTCTGGTTGTCGAGCGAGGCATCGTGGATCAAGCGATCGTGGCTTGCGAGCTGCACGAGTATGTCGCCCGGCGGCGCATCGGTGTAGTTTCCGGTCGTGCGATCGAGCGCCGTACCCTCGACCGTGACCAGGTTGTTCGGCGCCGTTTCGAGCGCATCGGTCCGGTATGCGTTGTACTGGAGCTGGTTCTTCAGCGTGAAGCTGTCGTTGAACGCGTGCTCGAAGCGTCCGCTGACCATGGCGACGTCCTGGTTCGTGCGATCACCGGTCAAGCCGTAGAAGTTCGCGTGGTCGACCGCGGCCGGCTTGCCGTTGAGCGGCGGCAACCCGTAATCGGGCATGTCGTGATTGCGCTGCAGCAGTGCGGACAGCGTGATTTCGGTCGCCGTGCCGATGCCGAAGCGCAGGCTCGGCGCGATGCCGCCGTCCTTGTTGTACATCACGTCGCGGCTCGAATGGTTTTCCTGCGCAAACAGGTTCAAGCGCCCGGCCGACGTATCGGAAAGCGGCCGGTTGAAATCGGCCGACACGCGATAACGATCGTTGCTGCCGAGCGTCGCGGAAAATTCGTCGATGTCATGTGCCAGCGGAATCTTGCTGACCTGGTTGATGACGCCGCCGGTCGAACCGCGCCCGAACAGCATCGACGATGGACCCTTGAGCACCTCGATCGAATCGAGATCGAACGTGTCGCGATAGTACTGGCCACGGTCGCGCGCGCCGTCCAGATAGACATCGGTGCGCGCCGAGAATCCGCGCAGGTTGATGTTGTTGCCGATCTGTCCGCCTTCGGCACCGCTGATCGTGATTCCCGGCACGTTGCGCAGCGCGTCGGCCAGCGACGTCGCGCCCTGCGCCTCGAGCACGGCGCGGTCGATCACGGTGACCGACTGCGGGATGTCGCGCAGGGGCGTGGGCACCTTGGCACCGATCGTCGAACTCGAGGGGTTGTAGTCGTTGTCGGCCGCACTGCCGGTGACCTGGACCACCTCGAGCGTCTGGCTGCCTGCGTCGGGTTGCGCCGGGACTTCCTCGCTGGCGGCAACCGCCACCACTGCAGCCGCGCCCGGTGAGGCCAGTGCGAGCAGCAACGCTGCCTGGAGACGGCGGAGTCCCGGCAAAGGCAACAGCTTCCGATCCATATGGAAAGACATGCGAATGAGAATGACTCTCATTATTGCACGCAATTATAACTTTGCAAGACCAGGGCGGGCTATCACCCGCCCGGATGCTTCCGGGCCGCTCCGAAGCTCCGGAATGGTTGCTGCTGCTCTACGGAAAACCGTCCGGCCGATCGGGATCGCCTGCCGGAACCAGGTCACGCCACGAAGAGGAATCCGTACCCTTCAGCCAGGCGCAGACCCGTTGTCGACGTGCGGCGGTTTCAATCCCAGCGATCGTCGCGCGAATAGATCACGCCGTCTTCGATCTTCACGGGAAACGCCGCAGTCGGCTCGTAGGCCGGCGGGCATCGCGCCGCGCCGGTGCGGACGTCGAAGCGCGCACCGTGGCGCGGACATTCGATCTCGTAACCGTGCAGCTCGCCGCCGGTCAGTTCACCGCCGTCGTGCGTGCAGACGTCCTCGATCGCATAGAGGTCGCCGTCGATGTTGAACACCGCGATCGCGACATCACCGTCCCAGGCGACCTTGTATTCGCCGGGCAGCAGTTCGGATTGGGCGCAGACGCGAATCCAGCTGGCCATCATGCGAGGCGCTTTTCCAGCAACTCGAAGCGCAGGTCGTCGCGCCTGGGAATTCCAAATCGCTCGTCACCGTACGGAAACGGCTTGAAGCGCCCGGTGCGCCGATAGCCGCGCCGCTCGTACCAGGCGATCAATTCGTCGCGGATCGAGATGACGCTCATTTCCATGCGCGTGCAGCGCCAGCTCTCGCGCGCGACCCGTTCGGCCTGGACCATCATCCGCTTGCCGATACCTGCGCGCTGGCGCGTGGGCCTGACCGAAAACATGCCGAAACAGCAGCTGTCGCACCGGCGTTCGAGATGGCAGCAGGCCAGCAGCACGCCGTCTACTTCGGCGAGCAGCAGGCGGTTGCCGGGCTTCCCGACGATGTCGCCGACACCGGCCAGGTCGACGCGCTGGCCGTCGAGCATGTCAGCCTCGGTCGTCCACCCCGCCCGGCTTGCCTCGCCGCGATAAGCCGACTCGACCAGCGCGACGATCGCCGCGACGTCGGCAGGCGCGGCATCGCGAAACAGGACGGCGGGAATGTCCGCAACGATGTCCATCAACTGCTTCCCTCGGTCGTGGCCGATGCGGTGCCGGCCAGCGCGGCTCGCAGTGTAGCAAACGCCAGGAGCGCGCATTTGCGCCGCGTCGGGTAATGGGTCAGCGCCTGCATCGCGTTGAGATCGGCCAGCGCCGCGTCGTGCGCCAGCGAGCCTTCGACCAGCCGTCCAAACGCCGCCTCCATCCGCGCGACATCGGCCGGCGACTTGCCGACCGCCAGGTCGCTCAACATCGATGCTGCCGCAACGGCAATGGCGCACGCCTCGCCGTGGAAATGCATCAGCGCGATGCGACCGTCGCGGCAGAGCAATTCGATGCGCAGCGCATCGCCGCACAGCGGGTTGCTGCCGTCGGCGGCATGCGAATGGCCATCGAGCGCGCCGAAGTTGTGCGGCGCACGCTGATGCTCGAGGACGAGTTGCGTGTAGAGCGCGGCAGCGGTCATGTCCCGGGAGCGCGGATCGATCAACCCAGCATCTTGCGCACGCGCCCGATCGCCGCGACCAGGCTGTCGACCTCGTCACGCGTGTTGTAGAACGCCAGCGAAGCACGGGCCGTCGCCGGTACGCCGAAGAACTGCATCAGCGGATGCGCGCAGTGATGGCCGGAGCGCACCGCGACGCCTTCGTGGTCGAGCAGCGTGGCAAGATCGTGGGCGTGGATGCCGTCGATCAGGAACGAGATCACCGCCGCCTTGTCCTTTGCTTCGCCGAAGATGCGCAGGCCCGGCACGGACTTCAGCGCCACGGTTGCATAGCCGAGCAGTTCACGCTCGTACGCGGCAATGCGCTCCCGCCCGACGCCCTCGACATAGTCGAGCGCGGCGCCAAGACCGATGAAACCGGCAATGTTCGGCGTGCCGGCCTCGAACTTGTGCGGCGGATCGGCGAATGTGGTCTTGTCGAAACTGACGGTCCGGATCATCTCGCCGCCGCCGAAAAACGGCGGCATCGCTTCGAGCCATTCACGTCGCGCCCAGAGCATGCCGGTCCCGGTCGGCCCGAACAGTTTGTGACCGGTCAAGGCGTAGAAGTCGCAGCCGAGCGCCTGCACGTCCACGGCCAGGTGCGGCGCAGCCTGCGAACCGTCTACCAGCAGCGGTATGCCGCGTGCGCGGCAGGCGCGCGCCAGTTCACGCACCGGATTGACCGTGCCGAGCACGTTCGACACGTGCACGACCGCCGCCAGCTTGACCGACGGCGTCAGCAGCTCGATGAATCGCTCGACAATCAGCTCGCCGGCCGGCGTGATCGGCGCGACCTTCAGCTTCGCGCCGGTGCGCTCGCACACGAGCTGCCACGGCACGATGTTGGCGTGGTGTTCCATCGTCGTGACGAGAATCTCGTCGCCCGGCTTCAGGCGCGGCAGCGCGAAGCTGTAGGCGATTGTGTTGATCGCCTGCGTGGTGCCGCCGGTCAGCACGATCTCGTCGCGCGAGGCGGCGTTGACGAACTTTGCGAGCTTGTCGCGCGTAGCTTCGTAGGCGCTGGTGGCCTCCTCGCCGAGCGTGTGCACGGCCCGGGCGACGTTGGCGTTGTACTCGCGGTAGTAGCGATCGACCGCGTCGATGACCGCCTGCGGCTTCTGCGCCGTGTTGGCGTTGTCGAAGTAGACCAGCGGCTTGCCGTGAATGCGGCGGGAAAGCAGCGGAAAGTCGGCACGGTAACGCAGCGGATCGAACGGCGCGGGAGCGGGCTGCTGCACGGCGTTCACGGCGTGTCGTCTCCCGCTTGCGGCAGACGTGCGCCAATCGCCGCCTCGAAGCGCAAGCGCAAACCGGCGTCGGCCATATCGGCAAACACCTCACGGCAGAAGCCGCCGATCAGCAGCCCGCGCGCCGCGGCGGCGGGAATGCCGCGCGAGCGCAGGTAGAACAGCGCGATCCCGTCGAGCTGGCCGACGGTCGCACCATGACTGGCCTTGACCTCGTCGGCATGGATTTCGAGCACCGGTTGCGCATCGATCTCGGCGTGCGGCGACAGCAGCAGGTTCTTCGTCTGCAGGCGCGCGTCGGCGCCGTCGGCACCGGCAGCGACCGTGATCGCGCCATGCAGGATGCCCCGCGCGCGCTGATCGGCCACGCCACGCCAGACGACATCGGCCGTCGTGTCGCGCGCGACGTGACGTACGTCCAGATGCACGTCGACATGCTGGCGCCCGCGCAACACGAACGCCCCGCGCGCCGAATGCCGCGACCGTGAGCCGGCCAGTTCGACGATCGCCTCGTGCCGCTGCAGGCGGCCGCCGAACAACGCGTGCGCCGTGGCGAACGCGCCGTCCGCCGCCACGCCGGTGCGGTTGTGCCGGTACAGCGAAACCGAATCCGGCAGGTCGCATAGCGTGGAGAACTGCGCTTCGGCCTGCTCGGCGATATCGACCTGCGATCGCAGCGCGCCAAGTACGTCGGCACCGGCCGTGCCGACGTGGTGTTCGATCACGCGCGCACCACGCGCGCGCACGCGGATATCGAGCCCCGCATTCCAGCGCGCTGGCTGCGCCCCCGGCACGCTGGCAAAAACCAGGTGAACGAGTTCCGCGCCTGGGGCGAGCATCAGCCTCGTGGAATCAGCGGCGTGCTCGATCGAAATGCCGGCAAGTGCACCATCGGAGTACGCCGCCGAATATGTTCCATTGACGAACACGATGCGCCGTCCGCGCGTTTCGGTCCAGTCGAAGCGGGCGGTCAGCGCTGGCGGCAGTTCGGCGTGCGGGTTGGCGAGCGCGAATTCGTTCTGCCCGAGCGCACGCAGTGCCGTCCTGCTGTAGCGCCACGATTCGTCGCGAATGCGTACATCGTTGCCGCCGAATTCCTCGAGCAGGACGGCCGACACGTCACGCCGCTCCGGCCCGGCTTTCGTGCGGCGCCTGGCGGTGTGCAATCCAGGCATAGCCGTGTTCCTCGAGCTTCAGCGCCAGCGACTTGTCGCCGCTTTCGACGATGCGGCCGTCGACCATGACATGGACGAAATCCGGCACGATGTAGTCGAGCAGGCGCTGATAATGCGTGATCACGACAAAAGCGCGCTGCGGATCGCGCATCGCATTGACGCCGTCGGCAACCATCTTCAGCGCGTCGATGTCCAGGCCCGAATCGGTCTCGTCGAGGATCGCCAGCCTCGGCGCCAGCATCGCCATCTGGAAGATCTCGTTGCGCTTCTTCTCGCCGCCGGAAAAACCGGCGTTGACCGCGCGGTTCATCAGGTCGTCGGGGATATGCAGCACGCGCAGCTTCTCGCGCACGCTCTTGAGGAACTGCATCGAATCGAGCTCGGGCTCGCCGCGATGCCGGCGTTGCGCATTCAGCGCGGCCTTGAGGAAATAGGTGTTGTTGACGCCAGGAATCTCGACCGGATACTGAAACGCGAGAAACACGCCCTCGGCGGCGCGCTGCTCGGGCTCGAGGTCGAGCAGGTTGCGCCCGGCGTATTCGACGCTGCCTGCGGTGACCTCGTAACCGTCGCGTCCGGCCAGCACGTTGCCGAGCGTGGACTTGCCGGCGCCGTTCGGCCCCATGATCGCGTGGACTTCGCCGGCGTTGACCGCCAGCGTGAGGCCCTTGAGGATTTCCTTGCCCGCGACGCGGACGTGAAGGTTGTCGATCTTCAGCATGTTCGGTCTGTTCCCGGATTCAGGACTTGCGGCGCAGCACGACGTAGGTGAATGCCTGCTCGCTGTCCCGTGGCGTGCGATGCAGGTCGCGTCGATCGGCGACTCGTTCGAAGTCCGGCGCGAACTGCGCCGCCAGCGTTTCGGCGTCGTAGCGCCGGACGGTCAGGCCGCTGCAGCGTTCCGGTCCGTCGGCGGCGAAGGTTGCGATGATCAGATGGCCGCCCGGCCGGAGCGCGCGGCTGGCCTGCTCGACGTAGCGGCGCCGGGCGGCTTCGTCGACGAGAAAGTGGAACACGGCGCGGTCATGCCAAAGGCCGAAGCGCGCAGGCGGCAGTTCGGTCGCGGTGATGTCCGCGACGAGCCAGGCGACTTGCCCCGCGTCGCTGCCGAGCCGCGCCGCGGATTCGGCGAGCGCGGCTTCGGCGATGTCGAGCACCGTGATGTCGCTGAATCCGCGCACGACGAGGTCGTCGACCAGGGTCGAGCGTCCGCCGCCCACATCGATGACCGCCGTCGCCGGCGCCAGCTTCAGGTCTGCGATCAGGTCGAGCGACATGTCCAGGTGCGGACAAAACCAGCTCGTCTGTGCCGCTGTCCTGTCGCGGTAGACCGACTGCCAGTGCTGCTGCGGTACCGAGGTCATCCGACCGCTCCCTCGAGCGATACCTCGAGCAGCTTCTTCGCCTCGACTGCGAATTCCATCGGCAATTCGCGGAACACCTGCTTGCAGAAGCCGTCGACGATCATCGATACGGCATCTTCCTCGGCGATACCGCGGCTGCGGCAGTAGAACAGCTGGTCGTCGGAAATCTTCGACGTCGTCGCCTCGTGCTCGACGATCGCGCCGGGATGCTTGACCTCGATGTACGGGAACGTGTGCGCGCCACATTTCTTGCCGATCAGCAGCGAATCGCACTGCGTATAGTTGCGCGCGCCCTCGGCGCCCTTCTCGATCTTGACCAGCCCGCGATACGTGTTCTGTCCGCGTCCGGCCGAGATGCCCTTCGAGATGATCTTCGACTTCGTGTTGCGGCCGATGTGGATCATCTTCGTGCCGGTATCGGCCTGCTGGCGATGGTGGGTCAGCGCGACCGAGTTGAATTCGCCGGTCGAGTCGTCGCCGCGCAGCACGCAGCTGGGATATTTCCACGTGATCGCCGATCCGGTCTCGACCTGGGTCCACGAAATCTTCGAGCGCGCGCCGCGGCAGTCGCCGCGCTTGGTGACGAAGTTGAAGATGCCGCCGACGCCGTTCTCGTCGCCCGGATACCAGTTCTGCACGGTCGAGTACTTGATGCTGGCATCGTCGAGCGCGACCAGTTCGACCACCGCCGCGTGCAGCTGGTTCTCGTCGCGCATCGGCGCGGTGCAGCCTTCCAGGTACGACACGATGGCGCCTTCTTCGGCGATCAGCAGCGTGCGCTCGAACTGGCCGGTGTCGCGCGCGTTGATGCGAAAATAGGTGGACAGTTCCATCGGACAACGCACGCCCCTGGGCACGAACACGAAGCTGCCGTCGGAGAACACGGCCGAATTGAGCGCGGCAAAATAGTTGTCTCCGGTCGGCACGACGGTACCCAGATACTTGCGCACCAGTTCCGGATGTTCGCGCAGCGCCTCGGACATCGAGCAGAAGATCACGCCGGCCTCGGCCAGCTCCTTGCGAAACGTCGTGCCGACCGAAACCGAATCGAATACCGCGTCGACGGCGACGCCGGCGAGGCGCGCGCGCTCGTGCAGCGGCACGCCGAGCTTTTCGTAGGTCTCCAGCAGTTTCGGATCGACATCGGCCAGCGATTTCGGCCGGTTCTTCGGCTGCGAGAAATAGCTGATCGCCTGGAAATCGATCGGCGCGATGTCGAGCTTGGCCCAGTGCGGCGGCGTCATCGTCAGCCAGTGGCGATAGGCCGCCACGCGCCAATCGGTCATCCACGCCGGTTCGTTCTTGCGCGCCGAAATCGCGCGTACGACACCTTCGTCCAGCCCTGGCGGCAGGCTCTCGCTTTCGATGTCGGTGACGAAGCCCGCACTGTAGCGACGATTGATCGCATCGCCGACGACGTCCGTCGATGGCAGTTCGCCCGCCGGTCTGGCCAGTTCGGCAGTCACGGTATTCACGCCGTCGCCAGCTGGACCGGAATCACTGCGTGGCGCCTGGGCGCCGGCTTGACCATGTCCTCGAGCGTGACACCGGACAGTGCCTGCGCGATCGCCTGGTTGATCCGTTGCCAGTTCACGCGCACGCCGCAATGCGGCTCGTGGCCGCACAGGCCGGCCTGCGCGCTGCATTCGGTCATGCCGATCGGGCCTTCCATCGCGGTGACGACCTCGGCGATCGTGATGCGTTCGGCGCCACGCGCCAGGCGATAGCCGCCGTTGACACCGCGAAACGACACGACCAGACCGGCATGCGCCAGCTGCTTGAGCAGCTTGCTCACGGTCGGCAGTTCCAGGTGCGCGCGCTCGGCCAGATCCTGCGCGCTGATCACCGCGTCGCAGCCGCGCGCCGCGGCGACGCCGGCGAGCACGGTCATGACGACAGTGGCGTAATCGGTGAGTTTGCTGACCCGAAGCATGAATCACTGGCCCGCTGATACAGTACTGAAATGGTACTGTTTTGAAGCTTCGTCGTCAACGAACCGCCGGGCAAAACACCCGGTTGCCGCTAAACTGGGCCCCTGCCAGTCAACCAGCCCGGAAGACCCTCGATGGCCGCCGATCGCAGCGCCGCCAGCCTCGAATTCGCCCAACAGCAGCTGTCAGGGCGGCGGCTGACGATTGAAGTGGCTTCGGCAGATGCCAGCTTCCGCAGCTACTGGCGCGTGCGCGACGGCGCCGCCGCCTGGATCGTGATGGACGCTCCACCGGCCGTGGAGGACGTGCGCCCGTGGCTCGACATCGGCGAGCGGCTGCGCAGGGCCGGCTTGCACGCGCCACAGGTGCTCGCCGCGGACGCCGAACGCGGCTTCGTGCTGATGGAGGATCTGGGCGCGCGCACCTATCTGCCGGAGCTGAACGAAGGCAGCGCCGACCGCCTGTATGGCGACGCGCTCGAGGCCCTTTTGCGCATGCAGCGAACGATCGACGTCGCCCGGCTGCCGGTATTCGACGCCACCCGCACGATTCCCGAGATGGAGCTGCTCGGCCCGTGGTTCCTCGAGCGCCATCTCGGCGTGGTGCCCAGTTGCACGCAATGGGACGTCATCGAGAACGCGTTTCGCCGGATTGCCGCGACGGCCGACGAGCAGCCGCGCTGCTTCATGCACCGCGACTACCACAGCCGCAACCTGCTGATTTGCGAAAGCCGGCCGCAACAGGGCGCAACGCTTCTGGCCAACCCCGGCATCATCGATTTCCAGGGCGCGATGCTCGGCCCCGTGGCGTACGACCTGGCCTCGCTGCTGCGCGACTGCTACATCGCCTGGCCGGCCGAACGCGTCGATGCCTGGGTCGAGGCGTACCGCGTGCGGCTCGCCGCCGCCGGCATCGTGGCGGTCGGCGGCGCGCAGTTCCGCCGCTGGTTCGACGTCATCGGTCTGCAGCGGCACATCAAGGTGCTCGGCCTTTTCTGCCGGCTCTGCTACCGCGACGGCAAGGCCGGCTACCTGGCCGATCTGCCGCGCGTGCTCGACTACGTGCTCGGCGTCGCGCGCCTTTATCTCGGCCTGATCGATTTTGCCGACCTGCTCGAACGCGCCGTCGACGGCCGCGACATCAGCCGAGCGCGCAACGAAGCTGCGGCCGCGACATGATCGAGCGCGCGCTGATCTTCGCCGCCGGCCGCGGCGAGCGCATGCGCCCGCTGAGCGACACGACGCCCAAGCCGCTGTTGCACGCCGGCGGCAGGCGCCTGATCGAATGGCACCTGGAAAACCTCGCAGCCGCCGGCGTTCGCGAGGTCGTGATCAACACCTCGCACCTGGCAAATCAGTTTCCGGCTGCGCTCGGCGACGGCGCGCGCTGGAAGCTGCGCATCGCCTACTCGCACGAGGAACCCGAGCCGCTCGAAACCGGCGGCGGCATGCAGCGGGCACTGCCGCTGCTGGGTGCGGCGCCGTTCATTGCCGTCAACGGCGATATCTGGACGGATTTCCACTTTTCCACTTTACCGCAGGATCCGCGCGGGCTGGCGCACCTCGTGCTTGTCGACAATCCCGTGCATCATCCGCGTGGCGACTTTGCGCTGCGCGACGCCTGCGTGCGCGACGAGGAAGAGGGCCGCCTGACCTTTGCCGGTATCGGCGTGTACCGGCCCGAGCTGCTCGCCGCGCACGCGCCCGGCAAATATTCGATCGTGCCGCTGCTGCGCGCTGCGATGCGCGCCGGCAGCGTGAGCGGCGAACACTTTCGCGGCGCCTGGTCCGACGTCGGCACGCCGCAGCGCCTGGCCGCGCTCGACGCCGATCTGAAGCGCTGAGTTTTCGCAGGAATTCTCGAACTTCGTTCGTGGTCGGCGACGCCAGCGTAGGGCGCGGGAGCAACAAACAGGTGCGGCGAGCGGACCGACCGACCCGTTCGCATCGCGCGGAATGTCAGCCGGGGGCGTCGCGCGGCTTCGGCTCGGTCTCGAGCACCTGGCGCAGGAAAGGCACCGTGATGCGCCGTTGCGCAGCGAGGGATTCGCGGTCGAGCCGATCAAGCAGCGCCGTCAGGCTGCCCAGATCGCGCTGGGTGTGCGCGAAGAGCCAGTCGAGCACGCCGTCGTCGAGCGTCAGCCCGCGCGCGTGCGCGCGCCGGCGCAGTGCCACGCGACGGTCGTCGTCGGACAACGGGCGGAGCGCAGCCTGCGCGCACGCCGACAGGCGCGAGACCAGGTCCGGCAGCCCGATGCCGATCTGGCTCGGGGCGGCTGAGGCGCTGAACAACATTGTGGATTTATCCACTTTGCCACGATTGTACAAGTCGAACAGGGCGTGCTCGGCGGCCGCATCGCCGGCAATCGCATCGATGTCGTCCAGCGCAAGCAGGTCGCCGCCACCGAGCGCCCGCAGCGCACCGGCAAGGCCCGGCCGCGCCGCGGCTTCCGCGTCCGCGCGCAGGCGCCGCAACGGCAGGTACTGGGCGCTGCGTCCGGCGGCGTCCGCCTGCGCGCATGCCGCGATCAGCAGGTGCGACTTGCCGCACCCGGCGGCGCCGGCAACGAACACCCACGACGCCTGCGCCGTCACGGCCGCGTCGCGCAGCAGCGCCAAGGCAACACCGTTGCCGCCCGGCACATAGGAATCGAAACGCTGCTGCGCCGGCCAGCGCAGCGCGAGCGGCAACTGGCTGCTCACGCGTTGCCGTCGGGCGGCGGCGGCGGTACGGCCGCACCGCCCTGGCCACCGGGCCGCGCGTCGGGCACGACGATCAGCGGCCCCGCGCCGTACAGCCCGCTGTCGCGATAGCGCGCGTGCAGGTAGCGCAGCACGACGTTGACGACGGAAGCAACCGGCAACGCCAGCAGCACGCCGAGGAAACCGAACAGCTCACCGCCGGCCAGGATCGCGAAGATCACGGCCAGCGGATGCAGGCCGATCTTCTCGCCGACCAGCCGCGGCACCAGCACGTAGGATTCCAGCACGTGGCCGAGCCCGAACACGCCGAGCACCAGGATCACGTGCAGCCAGTCGTGGTACTGGACCAGCGCGGCGATCAAGCCGGCCATCACGCCGAGGATCGCGCCGAGGTACGGCACGAAGCTGATCAGTCCGGCGATGATGCCGATCAGCGGACCGACATCGAGGCCGGCCAGGCGCAGGCCGACCGCGTAGATGACGCCGAGCACGAGCATCACCGACAGCTGGCCGCGCACGAAACCGGACAGCGTTTCATCGGACTCGCGCGCCAGTTGCATCACCGGCGCTTCGAGCGAACGCGGCAGCAGTGCGCGGATCTGCTCGAGCAGCACCGGCCAGTCGCGCAACAGGTAGAAAAACGCGACCGGCACGACGACCAGGCGGGCGATCCAGGCAAGGATCGCGAAGCCCGACTGCGATACCTTGGCCACCACCGTCGCCGCGGTGCCGCCGGCTTCCTTCCAGTGCTCCTGCACGATCGTCGCGAGCTGCTGCGTGTCCGGCATTTCCAGGGTCAGGCCGAAGGTCGCATTGAGCCAGCCGATCGCATCGTTCTGCATCCACGCGATCCACGCCGGCAGCGCCTGGATCAGCGTGGCGACCTGCCGCTGCAAGTACGGAATCAGCGCGAGCAGCATCAGTACCAGCAGCACGGTCAGTCCGAGAAAGACGATGCCGACGGCCGTACTGCGGCCGAGCCTGAGCCGCTGCAGCATGCCGACCAGCGGATCGAACAGGTAGGCGAACATCGCCGCGACCGCGAATGGCGTCAGCACCGGCGCGAGCAGGTAGAGTACGCCGCCGACGATGATCACCAGAGCCAGCAGTTGCCAACGCTGTGCGATCGACATGCTCATGCCTGGCTCCCGGCGCCGCGCCGCTTGTCGAACTCGCGCCGCGCGCGCAGAGACCATACCACCACGTACTGCAGGCCGCTGGCCACGGTGAGCGCGACCGTCGCCCACATCAGGATGTGCGTCAGCGTCGGCACGTCGAACCAGGTCGTCAGGTGCAGCAGCTGCGCGAGCACGTAGACGATCTGCACGCAGGTCGTGAATTTCGACAGTGGCGTGGGCTCGGCGTTCAGGCGCCCGATCCAGTAATGGTAGGCCACGGCACCGGCCACGATGACCACGTCGCGGCCGATCACGAGCCAGGTCAGCCAGAACGGATGCGCGCCGATCAGTCCGAGCGACAGGAAACATGCCAGCAGCATCAGCTTGTCGGCGATCGGGTCGAGCACCCCACCGAGCCAGCTCTGCCAGCCGTAGTGCTTGGCGACCAGGCCGTCGAGTGCATCGGTGGCTCCCGCGATGGCCGCGACCAGCAACGCACCGTCGTAGTGCGCCCCCTGGATCAGCCAGGCCAGTGGCACGACCATGAGCATGCGCAATGCCGTCAACGCGTTCGGCAGATGCCGCCACGGCGACGTGCCGGGCGCCATCAGCTGCGGTTCGACCGGTGGCGGATTCATGTCGACGGGGCCGGCCCTGCTACTGCTTGAGATCGAGCAACGCGTCGAGGCCCTCGACCGGCGGCTTGGCGTTGGTGACGCGCATGACCGATCCGGCATTCAGCGCATCGAGCAGGCGCGCCAGCGAGCCGGCCGTTGCCAGGCGCAGCTGCATGCCGTCGCCGCGCGCCTGTTCCACCTGCACGTCGCGAACCGAATCGACCGCCGACAGCGCGCCGATCACGCGCGCGTAGTCGCGACCCGATCGCACGCCGCCGACCCACAGGTGATACGTGCCGGGGGTCGCGTCGGCCGCCGGTGCCGGCGCCGCCTCCGTCGCGGCGGACGTGCCGCCGAGCAGGCGATCGACCGCGTCGCGGTCGAATTGCGCGACCAGGGTCAGGCGAACCTGCGGCTGGCCGGCTTCGGTCACGACATCCTGCTGGTACTGGAACTGCTGGACATAGCGCTCGGCCTGGGCCAGTGCCTTGGCGACTTCAGGACGGCTGAGCACGCCCGGATCACCGCTGGCACGCGCGATGACCTGCCCGAGCCCGGTCTTGAGCGCCTGCGCGCGTTCACCTTCGTCCTGCGATGCAACGGGCACCTGGGCCGTGTACAGGCCTCCGGCATGGGCGCCGGCAGCCAGCGCCAGGAGCATGAGAACCAACGCGCAGCAATGGTGGGCGGCAACTCCGGGTCGCACGAGAAAATCCATTCGATCGATGCTGTCCAGTCTGCCTAATCACGGCGCGAACGTCTATCATTCGCTCCGTTCGGCTCGAGTCGTTCGGAAAATTGCGCGCTGCCGGGCGGTGACCCGTCGCTGCCGGCGCCGACGGCTCCGCTCGCTCGGCTGGGCGTCCGCGCGGCACGCCCGACGGAATGTTTCTGCAACCCGGGCTTTCGCAGACGGCCCGTGTTTTCCTGTGTGCGCCCATCCTTTCAGTCGTCCTCCATGTCCGACAACAACGAATCGCTCACCTACCGCGCTGCCGGCGTCGACATCGACGCCGGCGAAGAAGTCGTCGAGCGCATCAAGCCGCTCGTCGCACGCACCTTCCGCAAGGAGGTCATGGCCGGGCTTGGCGGATTTGGCGCGTTGTTCGAGCTGGCCGGACGCTATCGCGAGCCGGTGCTCGTATCCGGCACCGACGGCGTCGGCACCAAGCTCAAGCTGGCGCAGCAACTGGAGCGTCACGACACGATCGGCATCGACCTGGTCGCGATGTGCGTCAACGACGTGCTCGTGCAGGGCGCCGAACCGCTGTTCTTCCTCGATTACTTCGCCACCGGCAGGCTGCATGTAGACACCACGGTCAGCGTGATCGGCGGCATCGCGCGCGGCTGCGAGCTGGCCGGTTGCGCATTGATCGGCGGCGAGACGGCCGAAATGCCGGACATGTATCCGCCCGGCGAATACGACCTGGCCGGATTCTGCGTCGGCGCGGTCGAGAAGGCGGCGCTGCTCGACGGCGGCCGCGTGCGGGCCGGCGACGCGATCATCGGCATCGATTCAAGCGGCCCGCATTCCAACGGCTACTCGTTGATCCGCAAGATCGTCGCCCGCGCCGGCAACCCGTTCGACCTGGATGTCGGCGGCGTGACGCTGGCGGAGGCGCTGATGGCCCCGACCACGATCTACGTCAAGCCGATCCTCGAACTGCTCGCGCGCAGCGACGAGGCGTCTTCCCCTCGCCGCTCGTCCGTCGCCCCGCGCCCCTCGCTCCACGGAATGGCGCACATCACCGGCGGCGGGCTGCTTGAAAACATCATCCGGGTCGTGCCCGACGGCCTGGGCCTCGCGCTCGACAGCAGCAGCTGGCGCCTGCCGCCGGTGTTCGACTGGCTGCAGCGCGAAGGCAATGTTTCACAAATGGAAATGTGGAGAACGTTCAACTGCGGCATCGGTTTCACCGTCATCGTCGCGCGCGACGCCGCGCCGGCGACGATCGCGGCGCTGGGCGGGCTGGGACTGCCGGCGCGGGTGATCGGCGAAGTGATCCCTGCACGCGGTGACGAGCGGGTGCATGTCGTTTGACATGCCGGGCGGGGACCAGGCGCAGCCGCGCGCTGTTGTCCCGTGACCTCCGACCTCTGATTTCCAGACGGCCTGGGCTTCCGCAGGTGCCTCCCTTGGTCACTCCCCTGCCCCTGGTCGTCCTTGCTTCCGGGCGCGGCAACACCTTCGCGGCCCTGCTCGACGCGCAGCAGAGCGGTCGCCTGCCGGTCGACATACGCGCGCTGCTGTCCGATCGACGCAGTGCGCCGGCGCTCGGAATCGCCGAAAGCCGCGGCGTGCCGGCCGTCGCGCTGCGTCCGCGCGATTTTTCGGACCGGGCCGCCTTCGACCGGGCCCTGTTCGCGCGCGTCGCCGCCTGCCAGCCGCAGCTGGTCGTGCTGGCCGGCTACATGCGCGTGATCGATGCTGGGGTCGTTGCCGACTGGCACGGGCGCATGATCAACCTCCACCCTTCCCTGCTGCCGAAATACCCGGGCCTGGACACCTATGCGCGCACGCTCGCCGCCGGCGATCCTGTTTATGGATCCAGCGTCCATTACGTGACCGGGCAACTCGATGGCGGCCCGGTCATCTCGCAGGTGGTGCTGCCGGTGCTGCCCGGCGACACGACCGACTCGCTTGCCACACGCCTGCACCCGGCTGAACAGGCGTTGCTGATCGCGACGCTTCGCCTGATCGCGGCGCAACGGGTCGCACTGGGAGTGTCGGCGGTCGAGCTCGACGGCAGGGAGCTTGCATCTGCGCTGCTGATGGGCGCCGACGGCCGGCTCGCCGGGGTGTGACGCGGTTGCCGGTCGTCAGGCACCCGCGTTGCTAAGATTGAAAGGTTGTGTCGATGGACCGGGCTGTCGCGTCGCCGCCAGGCAGTGCGCGACAGAACGGAACAAGGGGGTTTTCATGTTGCGCGCGGCGTGGCTGTTGCTGGCCTTCGCGTCTGCCGCCTTCGCGGGCGAAGCGGACGTCGTGCGCCTGCGCCATCTGTCCGATGCGGAGCCGACCGAGGCGCTGGCCGAAGGGCGCAAGTTGCTCGACAGCGGCAGGCTCAGCGACGATACCGCGCAGGCACGCGAAGTGCTGCGCTGGATGGGACGCGCCGCGATCGTCCTTTCCGACGACGCCGCCATCGCCGAAGTCGTCCTGCGACTCGACGGCCTTGCCCAGACCCACGCCGACACCGTCGCGAAGGCTTACGCCGGCTTCCTGCGCGCGCAGCGCCTGCAGGCGCAGAATCGCGCGCGCGACGGCCTCGCCCAGGCACTCGCCAGCGCCGACCTGCTGCAGGAAACCAAGGATCCGCAGCTGCTCGCAGTCTCGGACTACTCCCTGTGCGATGCGTATTACGAAGTCGAGGAATTCGCCCGCGCACTGCCGTTCTGCCAGCACGCGCGCGCACGCTGGCATGAGGCCGGAAATCCCTACGAAGAAGCGCGTGCAATCAATCTCGAAGCGATCGTGCGCTTCAACCAGAACGACAACGATACCGCCACCGGCCTGCTCAAGGATGCGCGCAGCCGTTTCGCGGCCTTGGGCGAGGACTCGATGGTCGTCTCGATCGACGACAATCTCGCGCGCCTGTACATCGAGCAGAAGCGTCCGGCCGAAGCGCTCGAACTCGCGCGCCGTGCCTATGCGATCGATCGGGCAACCGGACGCATCCAGTATGCGATTCTCAGCCGTGCCAACATCGCGCGTGCCTTGAGCGCGCTCAAGCGCCATGCCGAAGCAAAAAGTGAAATTGCCGCCGACGTGGCCGAAACGCGCGAACGCAAGCTCACCTCGAACCTGCCTGACCTGCTCGACACGCAAAGCCGCATCGCCGAAGCCGCCGGCGATCTGCCCCTGGCCCTCAAGGCCCTGCGCGAATCCAGCGACCTGGACCAGAATGCGCCGAAGCAGGCCGGCTCGGTGTCCATCGCGGAGCTCGAGACACGTTTCGCCGCGCGCGAGAAGGAACTGCAGATCCGCGAGCTCGAGCACGCCAACCGCGCCAAGCAGGTGGAACTGGCATCGGCCAACGCGCAATCGCTGCGCCACGAGGACGAGCTGGCGCGGCAGCGCCTGATCCTGATCGGCGCGATCTTCGGCCTGGTCGCACTGGCCATCATCATCACGCTGCTTTTGCTGCTGCTGCGCGCGCAGCGCCGTCATGGCGCCGAGCTGAGCGTGCAGGCACTGCGCGACCCCCTGACCGGCGTCGACAATCGTCGTGCACTGTTCACATGTCTGCGCGACCTGCTGGCGCAGCCCGCGCCGGCGCAGCCGCACGCACTGCTGCTGGTCGACCTCGACCATTTCAAGCGCGTCAACGACAGCCGCGGCCATCCGGCCGGCGATGCGGTGCTTGTCGCAGTGGCGGCCCGGCTCGCCCGGGCGCTCGGCGCGCGCGGCAGGCTGGCGCGACTCGGCGGCGAAGAGTTCGCCATCGTGCTGGCCTCGGCCGGCCACGACGCGGCGCTGGACCTGGCCGAAGAATTGCGCGACGCGGTTGCCGAGGTCGCCGTGCCCGGCATCGTCGAGCCCGGCCAGGTCACCGCGAGTATCGGCGTGGCGCTTTACGACGGCCAGGGCCTCGATGACTGGATGCGCGCCGTCGACCGCGCGCTGTATGCCGCCAAGGCGCGCGGCCGCAATTGTGTCGTCGAGGCGACCAGCGTGCGCGTCGGCGTGGCGTAGCCGAACGCCAAGCCGTCGGCGGAGAGCATTGCAGGCAACGCGAGCCAACGGCTTCGCCACCGCGTAACCGCGGAACCCGCGACGTCTTGGTGCCTTGCGGTTGGCGGGAAGGCCTGCACTGCGCCGCCGCGCATGGCGGGTGACAATTGGTTAAGGTTCGTGCAGGCAGACTTCGGCGGCTTGTTTTCGAACCGGAGTAAGGCGATGCATCCCAATATCATTGCGCGCTCGTTGGCGCTGCTGGCGCTTGCCTGCCTGCAGACTGCCCTTGCGGCCGAACCTGCGCCGCTGCAGCCTTTCCAGGCCGACTACCAGGTGCTGCGCAACGGCAAGGAGCTGGGCCACGCGACACTGGCCCTGCGCGACGCCGGCAATGACGCGTGGGAGTTCAGCAGCCAGACGCGGGGCACCAGGGGCATGGCCAGCCTGCTCGGCGTCGACGTTGTGGAAAAATCCACTTTTCGCTGGCGCGGCGGGCTTCCGGAGGGATTGCAATACACTTATGCGCAAAAGGCCGCGATCAAGTCGCGCCAGCGCAGCACCGACTTCGACTGGAATGCAAGGCAGGCGCATACGCGCGACGGCGACAGCGAGTCGACGGCTACGCTGCAAGGCAGCGCGATGGACCGCAATCTCGTCACGCTGGCGCTGATGGCCCGGCTGAAGGCCGGCGCCACGGACCTGACCTTCCACGTCGTCGACAAGGACCACGTGGGCGAACAGCGCTACGTCGCGGGCGCGCGCGAGTCGCTGTCGCTGCCGGCAGGCCGGATCGATGCGGTTCGTGTCGACCGCCAGCGCGACGGCGGCAAGCGTGCTACTTCGATCTGGTTCGCCCCGCAGCGCAACTGGCTGCCGGTGCAGATCGAGCAGGTCGAGAAGAACGGCGAGACGGTCACGATGCGCCTGGCCGCGGCAGCACGCTGATGGAAGCGCAAGAAGGCGGAGGACCGAGGGCTGAAAGGCGCGGAGGCGTCTGCGCCTGATCTTCGGCCCTCGCCCTGGCTTCAGGAAGGCAGCCGTCGGATCTTCGCGCCGAGCGTGCCGAGCTTTTCCTCGATGCACTCGTAACCGCGGTCGATGTGATAGATGCGGTCGACGGTCGTGTCGCCCTTGGCGACGAGGCCGGCCAGGACCAGGCAGGCCGACGCACGCAGGTCGGTCGCCATCAGCGGTGCGCCGGACATCTGGTCGACGCCCTTGATCACGGCGGTCTTGCCCTCGAGGCGGATGTCGGCACCGAGCCGCTCGAGTTCATGCACGTGCATGAAGCGGTTCTCGAACACGTTCTCCGTGATCGTTCCGGTGCCTTCGGCGACCGTGTTCAGCGCCGTGAACTGCGCCTGCATGTCGGTCGGAAAGGCCGGATACGGCGCGGTCGTGATGTCGACTGCCCTGGGCCTGCGGCCGCGCATGTCGACTTCGATCGAATCGTCGGTGGTGTTGATCTGCGCTCCGGCTTCCTCGAGCTTCTGCAGAACGGCATCGAGCGTCTTGGGCCGTGCGCGCTTGGCCAGCACGCGTCCGCCGGTGATCGCACCGGCGACCAGAAAGGTGCCGGTTTCGATGCGGTCGGGCAGCACTTCGTAGTTGGTGCCGTGCAGGCGTTCGACACCGTCGATCACGATCGTGCTGGTGCCGGCGCCGGAAATCTGGCCGCCCATCGCGTTGATGCAGTTGGCGAGGTCGACCACCTCGGGCTCCTGCGCGGCGTTCTCGATCACCGTCGTGCCGCTGGCCAACGCCGCCGCCATCATGATGTTTTCGGTGCCGGTGACCGTGACCAGGTCCATGACCACGCGCGCGCCCTTCAGGCGCCTGGCGCGCGCCTTGATGTAGCCGTTTTCGACCGTAACCTCGGCGCCGAGCGCCTGCAGCCCCTTGATGTGCAGGTTGACCGGCCGCGAGCCGATCGCGCAGCCGCCGGGCAGCGACACGTCGGCTTCGCCGAAGCGCGCGACCAGCGGGCCGAGCACGAGGATCGACGCGCGCATCGTCTTGACCAGGTCGTATGGCGCGAAATAGCGGTTGGTGGTGCGCGGATCGACGTGGATGCGCATGCGCTCGTCGATGGTCAGCTGCACGCCCATCTGGCCGAGCAGTTCCATCGTCGTCGTCACGTCGTGCAGGTGCGGCACGTTGCCGATCGTCACCGGTTCGTCGGCCAGCAGGGTCGAGGCCAGAATCGGCAACACCGCGTTCTTCGCGCCGGAAATCCAGACGTCGCCGTTGAGGGGTTCGCCTCCCGAGATTACGATCTTTGCCATTTGGAAATCAGGGCTGAGAGCTGAGGGCCGAGGGCTGCAAACGTTGCGCGATCGCGCACGGATCGTTGCAGATGTCTGGTGTCACACGGTGCCATTGAGGAATTCGACGACTCATCCAGCCTTCAGCCCTCGGCCCTCGGCCCTGCTTCTTCCGGCGTCACCGTCTTGAGCGCCAGCGCGTGGATCGCGCCGCCCATGAGGTCGCCCAGGGTCGCGTAGACCATGCGATGGCGCGCCAGCGGCAGCTTGCCGGCGAATGCGGCGGCGACGACGGTCGCCTCGAAATGCACGCCATCGGCACCGCTGACCGCCGCCCTGGCGCCCGGCAGGCCCTGTTCGATCAAAGTCTTGATGGTGTCGGTGTCCATGGCGAGGATGAATTGTGGCTGGGCGCGGGCAGCGAAGGAGCGCGCGGGCGGCTCGACGGACAGCCGGCCGGCATCGTCCCTGAACCCGGTGCGGTACAATGGAACCGCACATGGTACTCAAAAACCCCGGCCGCAGATACGCTGACCGGCACGAAACCTCGACGCCCTCTCGCAATTTTGCAGATGAACGCACGCATTCAACCCGCTGCGCCGGGACTTGTCCTGACCAACCCGAAGCTCGACGCCGCCGCGCTGCGCGGCAGTGCCCTGACCGTGATCGGCATCGAGGCACGCGCGATCGAGGTGCTCGAGGCGCGCATCGACGGCAATTTCCTGCGTGCCTGCGAACTGATGTACGAATGCAGCGGGCGCGTCGTCGTGTCGGGCATGGGCAAGTCGGGGCATATCGCGCGCAAGATCGCAGCGACGCTGGCCTCGACCGGCACGCCGGCGTTCTTCGTCCATCCCGGTGAAGCCAGCCACGGCGACCTCGGCATGATCACGAGCAAGGACGTGGTGCTCGCGCTGTCCAATTCCGGCGAGACCGACGAACTGCTGACGATCCTGCCGGCGATCAAGCGCCAGGGCAATCCGCTGATCGTGATGACCGGCAACGCCGAATCCTCGCTGGCGGCGATGGGCGACGTGCATCTTGACGTCAGCGTGCCGGAGGAAGCCTGCCCGCTCGGCCTTGCACCGACGGCGAGCACGACGGCGGCCCTGGTGATGGGCGATGCGCTGGCGATTGCGCTGCTCGAGGCGCGTGGATTCACCGATGAGGACTTCGCGCGCTCGCATCCGGCCGGCATGCTCGGACGGCGCCTGCTGGTGCATATTGCCGACATCATGCACAGCGGCGACCAGATTCCGAGCATCCGCGCCGATGCGAGCCTGTCCGACGCGCTGGTCGAGATGACGCGCAAGGGCCTCGGCATGACCGCGATAGTCGATGCGGATGGTCAGCTCCTCGGCGTCTTCACCGATGGCGACCTGCGCCGCGCCGTGGACAACGACAACATCGATCTGCGCACCACGCCAGTGACATCGCTGATGACCGTCAGGCCGAAGACCATCGCCGGCGACAAGCTCGCGATCGAGGCCGCGCGCCTGATGGAAGCGCACAAGATCCACGCGCTGCTGGTGGTCGATGCCGACGAGCGCGTGGTCGGGGCGTTGAACATCCACGATTTGCTGCGGGCACGGGTGGTTTGAGAGCCTGACGCTCTGGAGCCTCCCGCGCCGCACTCTTGCCTCGATCGCTTTTTGCGTTTCTTAACCGTGCCGGGCCACAATCCGAGCTTCACGATTTCGACCGCCAGCTCCATTAGCCCTTGGCCCTGAGCCACGCTTCCCGATCGCCAGTTCCACAGTCCCGGCCCCGAACCTGCTTTCAAGCCAATGCCCTACCCCGACCTCAACGCCGTCCCGACCGAAATCCGCGAACGTGCCGCGCGCGTCAAGCTCGCGCTGTTCGACGTCGACGGCGTGCTGACCGACGGGCACTTGCTGTACAGCGATGACGGGCGCGAATTCAAGGCCTTCCACGTCCACGACGGGCTCGGCCTGAAGCGGTTGATCGCCAACGGCATCGAGGTCGGCATCATCACCTCGCGCATGAGCCACATGGTCACCGAACGCACGGCCGAGCTCGGCATCGCGCATGTCTACCAGGGCAAGGACGACAAGCTGGCCTGTTACGAGCAGCTGATCCACGCACTCCGGCTCGAACCGCAGCAGACCTCCTATTGCGGCGACGACCTGCCCGATCTGCGCGTGATGCTGCGCGTCGGGCTGTCCATCGCCGTGGCCAATGCGCACCCGTTCGTGTCCGAACGCGCGCACTGGCGCACGCAGCTGCGCGGCGGCGAAGGCGCAGTGCGCGAGGTGTGCGACCTGCTGCTCGCGGCACAGGGAAAAACGCCGGGCGAGCTGGCCCGCTTCGCATGATGGACCGGAGCACCTACATCACGATCGCGCTGCTCGCGCTGATCGCACTGGCGACCCAGGCGCTGGTCTGGGTGTTCGTTCCGCGCGAATCGGAGAACAGTTTCGTCGGGCCGCCGCGTTCGGACTACACGCTCGGCAATTTCACGCTCGATGCGCTCGACGAGCAGGGCCATCACTCGTTCACCATGGTCGCGCCACGGCTGGTGCGCAAGGAAGACGACGGCTCGATCTTCGTCACCGCGCCGAACTACGAAATCGTGGACAATGGCGGCAACCTGTGGAAGGGCAAGTCCGAGACCGCCTGGGTCAACCACGACGGCTCGATCATGAAGCTCGAAGGCGACGTCGACATGCACCGCATCGAGACCGAAAAGGTCACGCCGGTGCAGCTGTTGACGCGCGACCTGACCGTGACCAGCGATCCCAAGACCAAAGACCCGCAGCAGCAGCGCGAGCGCCGCATGGAAACGGCCGAACCGGCCACCATCATCGATCCGCAGACGGTCGCGCACGGCATCGGCATGAAGACCGACATGACGCTGAAAACGATCGAGTTCCTGTCCGCTTTCCATTCGACGACGCAACCGGGGAAATTGCGATGAAAAAAGATGCCGCGAACCGTTTCCGCGTGCGCGCCTGCCTGCCGGGCGCGCTGCTGGTGTTGACCGCGATGCAATGCCAGGCGCTGTCGTCCGACAACGACCAGCCGATGGACGTCACCGCCAACCACCAGAAGAGTTCGCAGAGCAAGACCGGCGCGGCCGGCGATCCGGACATCACCGATCTGGATGGCAACGTGGTCATCACGCGCGGCTCGATCAAGATCCACGCCGATCATGCCCGCATCTACCAGATCCCGTCGGGCGCCAAGGATCCGAACGCCGGCAAGTTCTCGCACATGGTGCTGACCGGCAAGCAGGCGCACATGCAGCAGGTGCACGACGGCGACTGCGGCCTGATGACGGCCGACGCGAACACGATCGACTACAAGCCGCTGACCAACCTGGCCGAGCTGACCGGCAACGTCAAGGTCGTCCAGGCCGGGCGCGGCGAGTCGCACAGCGAGCACATGATCTACAACACGGACACCGGCGACATGGAAGCCGGCGACAATTCGGCAACCAGCCGCGTGCGCATGGTCATGGAACCCAGCAGCGCAAAGCCGCCGCCGCGCACCGACAACTGCGGCTTTCCGGGCACGCCGAAAGCGAAAAAGGCGGCGCCGGACGCCGCGCCGAAATCCTGATGCTGAGCGCGGTCGGACTGCAGAAGAGTTTTCGCGGGCGCCGCGTCGTCCGCGATTTCGATTTTCGCCTCGACCAGGGCGAGGTGGTCGGCCTGCTCGGGCCCAACGGCGCCGGCAAGACCACCACGTTCTACATGGTGGTCGGCCTCATCGGCACCGACGCCGGGCGCATTTCGCTCGACCAGCAGGACATCACGCAGATGCCGATGCACGCGCGCGCGCGCCTGGGCGTCGGTTACCTGCCGCAGGAACCGTCGGTGTTCCGCCGCCTCACGGTCGCCGAAAACGTGCTGGCCATCCTCGAATTGCGCCGCGACCTGGATGCCGCCGGGCGGCGCGCGGAACTCGAGTCGCTGCTCGACGAACTGCAGATTGCGCATATCGCCGACAGCAAGGGCGTCAGTCTGTCCGGCGGCGAGCGCCGGCGCGTCGAAATCACCAGGGCGCTGGCCGCGAAGCCGCGCTTCATGCTGCTCGACGAGCCGTTCGCCGGCATCGATCCGATCTCGGTCGTCGAGATCCAGCGCATCGTGCGCCAGCTCAAGGCGCGCGGCATCGGCATCCTGATCACCGACCACAACGTGCGCGAGACGCTCGGCATCTGCGATCGCGCCTACATCATGAACGACGGTGCGGTGCTGGCGAAGGGCTCGCCGCAGGACGTGCTGGCGAACGACAAGGTGCGCGAGGTCTATCTCGGCGCCGAATTCAGGATGTGAGGGACGGGGACGGCGAACGCAGAAACGGGATCCGGGGAAAGGCAGCGGCGGGGCTTTGAGCGTCGCGTGCGCCGGCGGGTCGCGATACTGATCCGGCGCCGGCGCGCCGTTTCCCCGATCCCTGATTTCGGGCGCTGCCGATTCCCGCTCTCGGCGCCGCTGAACGCCGCACGAATTGACCCAGTATAGCCCCTTTCCGAGGATTGACTAACGTCGGGGTTCCGGCGCTATCCTTCAGTCCCGGTGCTTGTTCCGGGCGCCTGGACATATCGGATAGTGAAGCCCGCCCTACAACTCCGCCTGCATCAACAGCTCGCCCTGACGCCGCAGCTGCAGCAGGCGATCCGCTTGCTGCAGCTGTCCAGCGTCGAGCTGGAGATGGAACTGCGTCAGGCGCTGGAATCCAACCCGCTGCTCGAACTGTCGGAGATCGACGGGGAGGACGGCGAAGAAGGCTCGACCGCGGAATTCGCCGGCGCCGAGACGGCGACCACGAACGGCGATGCGGTGCCGGCCGAAACCGCGCCGAGCAACGACGACAGTCGCGAGGAGCAGCGCCGCGAAGAGCTCAACGGCGACAGCCATGGCGACGGGCTGGACTTCGAATTCGGCCGCAGCAGCGACTATGGTTCACGCAACTCTGACGACAGCGACGACTACGAATCGCAGGACCAGGAGCCCGAGGACCTGCGCGATCACCTGCTGTGGCAGCTCAACCTGGCGCCGCTGTCCCCGCGCGACCGCGCGATCGGCGCGACGATCATCGAGGCGATCGATGACGACGGCTACCTGCACGAGACCAGCGAGACGCTGCGCGAGAACCTCGCCAGCCTGCACCATGTCAGCGTCGAGGAAGTCGAGGCGATCCGCCATCGCATCCAGCATTTCGATCCGCTCGGCGTCGCCAGCCGCACGTTGAGCGAATGCCTGCGCGCGCAGCTCGACGCATTCGACATGGCCACGCCGGGCTGGGCGATCGCGCGCGAACTGGTTTGCAGCCATCTGGAGACGCTCGCGCGCAATGACCGCACGCGCCTGTGCCGGCTGCTGCACGTCAGTGCCGCGGACCTGGATACCGCCATCTGCCTGGTGCGTTCGCTCGATCCCAAGCCCGGCGCGCAGATCAATCCGAGCAAGGCGGAATACGTCGCGCCCGACGCGTATGCGTTCCGCCGCGGCGGCCGCTGGCAGGTGTCGCTGAGCCCGAACTGCCAGCCCAAGCTGAGCATCAACGCGCACTACACCTCGCTGATGGCGCGCGCGCAGCGTGACGATGCCAGCTACCTGCGCGGCCAGCTGCAGGAGGCGCGCTGGCTGATCAAGAGCCTGCAGACGCGTGCCGAAACGATGCTCAAGGTCGCGACCGCAATCGTCCACTCGCAGACCGCGTTCCTGGACTTCGGCCCCGAAGCGATGCGGCCGCTCGTGCTGCGCGACATCGCCGAACAGATCGGCATGCACGAATCGACCGTGTCGCGCATGACCACGCGCAAGTACCTGCACACCCCGCGCGGCACGTTCGAGTTCAAGTACTTCTTCTCGTCCGGCGTCTCGACCATCGACGGCGGCGCGGCTTCCGCAACGGCGATCCAGGCCATGATCCGCAAGCTGATCGGCGACGAGACGCCGTCCCGGCCGATGTCCGACCAGGCGCTCGCGGTCGAACTGAACCGGCGCGGCATCGAGGTCGCACGACGCACCGTCGCGAAATACCGCGAGGCGCTGCACATCCCCTCGTCCAACGAGCGCAGCCGTTTCAGCTGAAGGAGGAACTCCAGGGAACCCTCAAGCCATACGCAAGTCCAAAGATTGTCCGCCGCCGATTGTCCGTCACGCGGCGCTGCGGGCTGCAAAATTCGAAGCACCACTCGAGGAGATTGCCATGCAGATCCAAGTCACCGGTCACCAGGTTTCCGTTACTCCCGCCCTGCGCGACTACGTTGCCGACAAGTTCACGCGAATTGTCCGCCACTACGACCATCTGCATGATGTCAGCGTCACCCTGAGCCTCGAAAAGCTGCTGCACAAGGCCGAAGCGACGGTGCACTGCGCCGCCGGCAAGACCATCCACGCCGATGCGCGCGCCACCGACATGTATGCGGCGATCGATGCCCTCGCCGACAAGCTCGACCGCCAGGTCAAGAAGCACAAGGAAAAGCTCACCAGCCACCATCGCGACGATGCGCGCGAAGTGCGTCACGGCGAAGCTCCGCCGTAGGCGATGCGACCCCGTGTCCAGAAGCAGGCAGCGCCTGCAATTTGGATGATTGCGGATAAGAGCCGATAGCCGCAGGCTCTATCGGCGTTGATCCGCCCGATCCGCGTTATCCGCGGGAAATTTTCTTGCTCCGGACCATCGCGAGTCGCGGAAAAGGGGTTCGACGCAGGTATTGGACGGCGGACCCGAGCAGAGCCGCGCATCCGGCTTGACCGGCCGGTGCGCGCAATTTGCTGGCAAAATGACGGCGTCTCTGCCAGATTTGCCGCTATGGAACGGCTGACCGCACGCGAACTGTTCGACAAGGTGGGCGCCCGCCTCGCGCTGCGCTGGGTGGCCGGCCAGCAGGGCGAAGGCCGTGCAATCGTGCCGGCGGAAAAGCAGTCGCGACGCCCGTCGCTGGTCGGCTACCTCAACACGATCTATCCGAACAAGATCCAGATCATCGGCACCGAGGAACTGGCCTGGCTCGACGCGCTCGATTCGCGCCAGCGCTGGGAGATGATCCAGAAGATCGTCGGTTTCCAGCCGACGACGATCATCGTCAGCAAGGACCAGCCGGTGCCGTCCGACCTGCGCGACGCCGCGAACGAATCGGCGACGCCGGTCTGGCTGAGCAGCCAGCGCGGCCACGAACTGCTGACGTACCTGCAATATCACCTCGTGCGCATGCTGGCGCGCCGCGTGACCCTGCACGGAGTGCTGATGGAGGTCTACTCGATCGGCGTGCTGATCACCGGCGAATCCGGCTCCGGCAAGAGCGAACTTGCGCTCGAGCTGATCACGCGCGGCCATCGCCTGGTCGCCGACGACGCGCCGGAATTCATGCAGATCGCGCCGGACGTCATCGACGGCACCTGCCCGGAGATGCTGCAGGACCTGCTCGAGGTGCGCGGCCTGGGCATCCTCAACGTGCGCGAGATGTTCGGCCACACGGCGGTCAAGCCGTCCAAGTACCTGCGCCTGATCGTGAACCTGATGACCACGCCGCGCTCGCAGCCGATCGGCGAAGGCGGCCTCGAGCGCATCTACGGCGACAACAGCTATCGCGAGGTGCTCGACACCAAGGTGCCGCAGACGACCATTCCGGTCGCACCCGGCCGCAACCTGGCCGTGCTGGTGGAAGCGGCCGTGCGCAACCACGTACTCAAGACCAAGGGCATCGACCCGGCGCAGACCTTCCTCGACCGCCAGGCGCACCAGATGCGCAGGCAACCGCCATGGTGACGCACAGCGACCGTGCGCGGCATGTCCGCGTGCCCAGGACCAGGGGCATCGACCCGGCGCAGACCTTCTTCGACCTGGCGGCGCACCGGATGCGCCGCCAACCGCCCTGGTAGCCACATGAACAGCGCCGGGGATAGTACAATTGTGCACAATGCCGCTACACGCCTGGTCGTCGTCAGCGGCATGTCCGGCTCGGGCAAGACGATTGCGCTGCGTGCGCTCGAAGACCTGGACTACTACTGCGTCGACAACCTGCCGACCGCCCTGGTGCCGGCGTTCGTCGCGGCAGTGACCCAGGCACAACCGGGGCTGCATCCGCGGCTCGCGGTCGGTATCGATGCGCGCAACCGTACCGAGGATCTGAACCGTCTGCCGGACATGCTGGGCGAACTCGCGCGCGCCGGCATCGAGCATCGCCTGATCTTCCTCGACGCCCGCGACGACGTGCTGTTCAAGCGCTATTCGGACACGCGCCGGCGCCACCCGCTGACCGGCGAGGGCCTGTCGCTCAACGACTCGATCGCGCGCGAGCGCAGGCTGCTCGAACCGGTCGTCAGGATAGCCGAGCGCGTGATCGACACCAGTGACCTCAACGTGCATCAGCTGCGCCGCCTGATCGCGACCGAACTCGGCATGGCGGGCGGCCCGCTGTCGCTGATGTTCGAATCATTCGCCTACAAGCGCGGCGTGCCGGCCGACGCCGATTTCGTGTTCGACGCGCGCTGCCTGCCGAATCCGCATTGGGACGCGCGCCTGCGCCCGCTGTCGGGCAAGGACGCGCCGGTGCGCGAATGGCTGGCCGGCAAGGCCGACGTTTCCCAGTATCTGGACGACGTACAGCGCTTCCTCGACGCATGGCTGCCGCGCTTTGAAGCGGACAACCGCTCCTATGTCACGATCTGCATCGGCTGCACCGGCGGCCGCCATCGCTCGGTCTACCTGTGCGAACGCCTCGCCGAACACTTCCGCGCCACGCGCGAGCAGGTGCTGACGTTTCATCGGGAGCTGGAGTGATGAAGACGGGAGAGGGGAGAAGGGAGAGGGGGGAGAGCAAGGTCCGGGTTATCCCGCCACGGGCGTTCCTGGACGTTGCATGTGGCATCCGGCCTTGCGCTCCCAAATTCGCCAAAGACACGCTGTCGACCCGTTCGGATCGCAGCACTGCCGCCGCTTTGCCCTCTCCCTTCTCCCCTCTCCCCTCTCCCGCATCATGACCGTCTCCATCCTCCTTCTCACCCACGAGGAAATGGGCAACGCGCTGATCGCGACCGCGCACCATATCCTCGGCCGCATGGCGTTGACGGTCGAGGCGCATGCGATCCCGCCCGGCAGCGACGTCGACGCGGCGTTGAGCGACACGAGGGCGCACCTGCGCCGGCTCGACGCCGGCGACGGCGTGCTGGTGCTGACCGACGTATACGGTGCGACGCCGAGCAACGTGGCGGAAAAACTGGTCGTCGACGGAGTGCCGATCCGGCGCGTATCCGGCCTCAATCTGCCGATGCTGCTGCGCGTGCTGAACTACGCCGAGCAGCCGCTGGCCGAACTGGCTCAGACCGCCGCACTCGGCGGCCGGGCGGGAATCAGGATAGACGATGCTTGAACGCGAGATCACGATCAGCAACAAGCTCGGCCTGCATGCGCGCGCGTCGGCCAAGCTCGTGCAATTGCTGCAGGGCTACAAATGCCATGCCTACCTGATCCATCGCGGCCGTGAAATCAACGCCAAGAGCATCATGGGCGTAATGATGCTCGCCGCCGGGATCGGCAACACGATCACGCTGCGCACCGACGGCGTCGACGAGGAAGCCGCGCTGAACGACATGGTCGCGCTGTTCGAACGCAAGTTCGACGAGGGCGCTTGAGCACGCGCCTTGTCATAGCAGGAACCCCCGCGGCGCGCGGCATGGCGCTCGGCCGTGCGCGGCTGGTGCAGCCGAGCCAGCCGATGATCGATACGCGGCCGCTGGCACCGGCCGACATCGAGGGCGAGGTCGAGCGGCTCAAGATCGCCCTGTTCGCGGCGCGTGACGAACTGCATCAGCTGCGCGACAAGCTGCACGGCGCGCTGGCGCGCGACGTCGGCGAATTCATCGACGCGCACAGCCTGATCCTGGAAGACCCGGAGCTGACCAGCGGCCTGTACGACCTGATCCGCAAGGGTCGCTACCGCGCCAGCGCGGCGCTGCAGATGCAGCGCGACCGCCTGGCGGCGGCGTTCGATGCCTTGGACGATCCGTACCTGCGCAGCCGGCGCGAAGACATCGACCACGTCATCGGCCGCGTGCAGACCGTGCTGGCCCGCGATACGACGCCGGCGGAGCGGCAGATCGCCTCGCGCGTCGGCACGATCCTGGTCAGCGATACGATCGCGCCGGCGGAACTGGCGCACATAACGACGCACGGCGTGCTCGGCGTCGTCACCACCGGCGGCAGCGCGCTGTCGCACAGCGCGATCCTCGCGCGCAGCATGCGCCTGCCCATGGTGGTCGGCGCGCACGATGCGCTCAAGCACCTGAGCGACGACGACCTGGTGCTGGTCGACGGCAATCTGGGTGAGGTAATCGTTCATCCGACCGCGCAGGACCTGGCGCGCTACCGCCACTACCAGCGCGAGCAGGCGCGCAGCGCCGAGGCACTGCAGCGCCTCAAGCACGCCGCGACCGTCACCGCGGACGGCGCGCAGATCGAACTTCATGCGAATGCCGAAATGCTGCCCGACATCGTGCAGGCGCGCGCGCTCGGCGCGGCCGGCGTCGGTCTTTACCGCACCGAGTTCCTGTTCCTGCAGCGGCGCGAACTGCCGGACGAGGAAGAGCAGTTCGTCGCCTACCGCGACGTCGTGCTCGGCATGGGCGGCCTGCCGGTCACGATCCGCACGCTCGACCTGGGCGCCGACAAGGCCGACGGGACGGGCATCGCGCTGAGCAAGGAGCCGAACCCCGCGCTCGGCGTGCGCGGCGTACGCCTGTCGATGGCGCATCCGCAGCTGTTCGCCACGCAGCTGCGCGCCATCCTGCGCGCCGCGGCATTCGGACGCGTGCGCATCCTCGTGCCGATGATCACGACCTGCGAGGAAATCGTCGCAACGCGCCTGATGATCGACGAATGCGCGCGCGAATTGCGCTCGAGCGGGCACGAGATCACCGACCATTACGAATTCGGCGCCATGATCGAAGTGCCGGCCGCGGCGATCGCCCTGCCGTCGATGATCCGGCACCTCGACTTCATCTCGATCGGGACCAACGACCTGACCCAGTACACGCTCGCGGTCGATCGCGGCAACGATGCGCTCGGCACCCTCTATGACCCGCTGCATCCGGCCCTGCTCAAGCTGCTGGCGCAGACCATCGCCACGGCCCATCGTGCGCGCAAGCAGGTCACGCTATGCGGCGAGATGGCCGGCGCAACGCGCTACACCGCATTGCTGCTCGCGCTCGGCCTGACCAGCTTCAGCATGCACCCCAGCTCGATGCTCGAGGTGCGCCAGGCGCTCGCGCGCTGCGACCGCGCGGCGCTGCGCCGGCAAGGCGCCGGGCTGTTGCGCGCGCAAACGCGCGCCGGCATCGAGCGGGTGCTGAAACGCATGAACCGGTGAAGGCGGCCCGGCTGCCTCGTCGCAGGATGGCGCGATGCTCCTCGCGCCGGCCGCGCGGCGCGGTCGCCGGCCCTGTGGCATCATTGCGCGCTGATTTTCCGGCACCGATCCATGCTCAACCCGAACCTGCACGACCGCATCGGCACCCTCGCCGCGCGCTTCCAGCAGCGCGATCCGTTCCGTCATGTCGTCATCGACGATTTCTTCGCGCCGCAGTATTGCGCCGAGCTGCTGGCGCAGTTTCCGCCGTTCGAACGTGGCAATGCGCGCAACGAGGCGGGTGAGCTCGGCAACAAGTCGACGGTCGAGCAGATCCGCGGCCTCGGGCCGGCCTACGCGGCGCTCGACGACGCGCTGCAGTCGCGCCAGTTCCTCGACCTGATCGGTCGCATCACCGCGATTCCGGAGCTGTTGTACGACCCGTGGTACTTCGGCGGCGGGACGCACGAGAACCGCAACGGCCAGGATCTCGACGCGCATGTCGACTTCAACCGGCACCCGGTCGAACGCTGGCACCGGCGCCTGAACCTGATCGTCTATCTCAATCACGAATGGAACGATGCCTGGGGCGGGTCGCTGCAACTGCACTCCGACCCGCGCGCACGCGACGACCGCGTCACGACGATCACGCCGCTTTACAACCGCGCCGTGATCTTCGAGACCACCGAATGGAGCTGGCACGGTTTTCCGCGCATAGCCCTGCCGGACGACCGGCGCGAGCTGTCGCGCCGGTCGGTCGCCCTGTATTTCTACACGACGGACCGGCCTGCCGACGAACGGGCGGCCACCCATTCGACCATCTATGTCGACAACCCGTTGCCCGCGCGTTTCCAGCCCGGCCTGACTCTCGACGCGGGCGATGTCGAGGAACTGCGCGGCCTGCTGGCCCGGCGCGACCAGCACAATCAGCGCCTTTATCGCGACCTCACGGACCTGACCGGGCAGCTCGAGCGGGCCCAGGCTGCCATCCACACCGGAAGCGTCGGCCGCTTGCGCTACGTGGCGCAACGCATCGTGGCGCGGCTGCGTCGCTAGATGCACGCGGCCGCGAAAATGCCGCCGGACCGCGCACTGCAATGGGTCGCGGCACTGTGGTTCGGTGGGGCCGCGCTGGCCTACCTGGATTTCAGCCTGTCCACGATCCTGCGCTGGGCGCCGCATGCGCTATATGCCGATCAGTACCGGCAATACCTGGACTATCTCAGCCGGCCGTTTCCGCTGAACATGCTGCAACCGGACAACGGGCATCGTCCGGTGGTGCCGAACCTGGTTGCGTGGCTCGAACTGGTCCGGTTCGATGGCAATCAGTGGCTGCAGATCGCGACCGGTCTGGGCTGCATGTTGACGGCCGCGCCGAGCATCGCCTGGATCTGCCTGCGCGATCGCGATCTGCCGCTGGCGCGGCGGGCGGCCGCGGCATTTCTCGGCGTCTTCGCGATCTTCTGGCTCGGCAACGTTCGCACGCTTTTCCATTCGACCGAATTGATCCACACGAGCCTGCCGATCGCATGCCTGATACTCGCCTGCGGCGCGTGCATCGTCGCAACACGCGAGCGCGGCCGGGACCTGGCCCCGGTTGCGGCCGCTGCCTTCCTCGGCGTGGTCGCGACATTCAGCTTCGGCTACGGCATCGCCGTGCTGGTATCGATCCTCGCCGTGCTGGCCGCGCGCAAGGCGCATCGCCGGCAGGGCGCGATGGCGCTCGCCGGCCTGGCCGTGGTCGCGGTCCTGTATCTGCTCATGCCGGGCGGCGCGAGCGTGACCGGCGTGCTGACGTTTGCTCCGGCCGAGAACCTCCTGATCGGCGCGCGCTGGCTCGGCGCGCCGTTCGTCACCCTGTTCACCTATCTTTGGGATCCGCACGCGAGCGCCCTGGTGGGCAAGGACCTTTACGGCGTCACCTTGCGCTTCGCGACGGTGGTGTCGAACCAATACCCGAACCTGCGAACCGACGTGATGCCGTATGCAGCGTTCGGCGCCGGCGGCATGATTGCGCTGGTGTGGGTTTCGCTGCGACGCCTGCGCAGTGCCACGCCGGCCGGCCCGACCGAAGCGCTGGGACTCGGCATCGCCTGGCTCGGTCTGCTCGCGGCCGGGATCGTATCGGTCTCCCGCCTCGAAGCATTCGCCCGCTATCCGGACCAGATCTACGCCGACCGCTACCTGCCGTGGCCGTGCTTGTTCTGGCTCGGCCTCGCATTGGTCGCGCTGACCCGTCCGGCACGCAACGCGGCGGCGCGCGGCACGCTGGCGTTCGCGCTGCTGTTGCCGTTTTTCGGCTGGCCCATG
>DATNFS010000134.1:0-13967 GCA_035606275.1 Rudaea sp. | reverse complement strand
TTCACGATGCGCTGGCACACCAACTACGTCGACTACATCGGTGAGCTGGGAAGGCCCAGGCCCGGGACGGAACTCGCCGATGGCAGCCTGGCGTACGGCAATACGGTCGGCCAGAACCTCGGAGGCATGTTCAACACGGTCTGGCGCTGGCGTTCGCAGCTGCAACTGGCGTGGGACAGCGGTGCCTGGAGCGCATCGCTGACCGCGCGCTATTTCTCGCACATCGACGAGAGCTGCAACGCCGTCACCAGCGCGGCCGCGGCACTGAACGAACCGGCGCTGGGCAACTTGTGCTCGGACCCGGATCGACTGATCGTGATCGCCAATTCCGAGGTGCCGCTGAACCGCGTCGCCAGCGTCACCTTTACCGATCTGCAAGGCAGCTGGGATGCGCCGTGGCACGCACGCGTCACGCTCGGCGTGCGCAACGCATTCGACCGCGCGCCGCCGGTCGCCTATTCGGCGTTCTCGAACTCGTTCTTTCCGGACTACGACATACCGGGCCGGTTCTGGTATCTGAGCTACCGCCAGAGGTTCTGAGCGGGTTCTTGCAACGGGCCTGGTGTGGGCGGCACGATGCGCGGCGAAATTCATGCACCCGAGTGTGCGGCCTCGGGGATCCGCGCCGGCGCACTTCGTGCGCAATTGCGGCACTGCAAAGGGCCGCGGATCGGCGGCCGGGCGTTCGACCGCACGCCAGCGCTTCCCAATTCGGCTGGCGCGAACCCTTCCTGCTACGGGTCCCGACCCGGCGCTTCTCGTACATCGGCCGGCGCCAGGCGTTCTGGCGCCCGGCGCACTGCCGCCGGCATCGAGGGATCAGGGGTCGTCTTCGAACGTCAGCGACCGCCGCCGACGCCGGCATGACGCGTACTGTCGTCCGCTTTTGCCAGATCCAGCGCCACCTCGAAGTCGGCGACGAGATCCTCGCTCGCCTCGATGCCGACCGACACGCGCACGAGGCCATCGCCGATGCCGGCACGCCGGCGCGCAGCCGCGTCCATGCTGGCGTGGGTCATCGTCGCCGGATGCGCCACGAGGCTCTCCACGCCGCCGAGTGATTCGGCCAGCGTGAAGCAGGTCAGGCCGTCGACAAACGCTTCGACCGCACTTTCGCCACCGGCCAGGTCGAAACTCAGCATCGCGCCGAAGCCGCGCTGCTGGCGCGCCGCCAGCGCATGGCCCGGGTGCGACGCCAGGCCCGGAAAGTATACTTTCTCGACGGCCGGATGACGCGCCAGCAGTTGCACGAGCGCATCGGCGTTCTCCTGGTGCGCGCGCAGGCGCGGCTGCAGCGTGCGCAGGCCGCGCAGGGTCAGATAACTGTCGAACGGCGCGCCGCCGACGCCAAGGCAGTTGCACCACCACGCGATCTGTTCGCCGAGCGCGGCATCTTTCCAGACGACGGCGCCGCCGACGACGTCGGAATGCCCGTTCAGGTATTTCGTGGTCGAGTGCACGACCAGGTCCGCGCCGAGCGCGATCGGCTGCTGCAGCGCCGGCGACAGGAACGTGTTGTCGACGACGACGGTCGCATCGACCGCATGCGCCAGGCGCGCGACCGCGGCGATATCGGTGATGCGCAGCAGTGGATTGCTCGGCGTTTCGATCCACACGATCCTCGGCTTGCGCGCGAGCGCCGCGGTGACCGCGGCCTGGTCGGTGAAGTCGATGAAGTCGACGCAATACTGGCCGCGCTCGGCCTGCGCCTTGAACAGGCGATAGCAGCCGCCGTAACAGTCGTGCGGCGCGATCAGCAAGTCGTCGGGACGCAACTGCGCCGTCAGCAAGGTGATCGCCGCCATGCCGGATGCGGTGACGACGCCGCCCGCGCCGCCTTCCAGTTCGGCCAGCGCGCCGGCCAGCACGTCGCGCGTCGGATTGCCCGAACGCGTGTAGTCATAGCGGCGCTTCTGCGCAAACCCGGCAAAGCTGTAGTTGCTCGACAGGTACAGCGGCGGCATCACGGCGCCCTGTGGCGGGTCGGTGTCGACGCCGGCGCGTGCGGCGATCGTGGCGGTCTTGCGTGACGTCATGGCGTGGCTTCCAGTGCGGCAGAGAGGACGCGCGACACGGATGCGGCTTCCTTGAGGAATGCATCGTGGCCGTGCGCTGAAGAGATCTCGACCAGTTCGCACGGGCCGCCGGCGTGCGCGACGTATTCGCGCAGCAGCGACAGCGGCACGGTCAGGTCCTCGCGCACGGCGAAGACCGTGGTCGGCACGCGAACTGCCGCCGGGTCGATGTAATGCCGGTCGAGCGAGCGACCAAGGCAGCGATAGGCAGTCGTATCGAAGCGCGCGCTGAACTTTTCACCGTGATGCCGCAACCAGCCGGTCACGCCGCCGCGGTTGTCGTCGTCGGCAAAACGACGCTCGACGCCTTCGGTGCTGCGGTAGCACAGCACCGCCAGTTCACGCGCCAGCGCGAGCGCACGTGGACTTTCATCGCCCAGATCGAGGATGGAGCGCTGGATGTGGCGCAGCGCCAGGCCGAACTGCGCCGGCCGATGCGCGGCACTGAGCAGCACCAGCCGGCGCAGCCGGTCGCCCAGCAACGCGGCGAGTTGCTGGGCGACATTGCCGCCATAGGATGCACCGACCAGCAGGTGCACGCGGCGCACGCCGAGCCGGTTGAGCACGACCAGCAACGCACGCGCCTGGTCGGCCGTCGAAATCGTCGGAAATTCCTGCTGCGGGTCGTCGCCCTGCCCCGCTGCATCAGAACGCAGGAGTGATTGTCGCGCTTCGCGCGACCTCGTTGTTTCAGCCGGCCCCCACCCCGTGCCCTCCCCCGCCGTGCGGGGGAGGGGGAGTGATTGTCGCGCTTCGCGCGACGTCGTTGTTTCATAAGAGCGCGACCCGGTCGACTCGTCGCAGCCGCCAAGCCAGTCGACGCCGAGCACGCGGTAACGTTGGGTATCGAGCGTCCTGCCTTCGCCACACTGCGCTTCCCACCAGCCCTTTGCCCCGGGCGCGCAGACGCGGCGATGCGCGGAAATTCCGCCCAGCGCGATGACCAGCGGCGCAGCCGTTGGACCGACGCACTGCCATGCCAGCTTCGCGTTGGCAAGGATTTCGCCGGAATCGAGGCGGAACGGCTGCGGCAGCTCGACCACGCCCTGCCGCCAGCATGGCTGCGTGTCGGACGCTTCCGCGCCGATATCGGGGGAAGGCCTGCGTTGCGGCTCTGCGCTCATGGGTGTCTCGCCGTTCATGTGGGTTCCAAACGAGACGAACGATCCAGCGCGATCGCCTCATCTTTACGCAGGTAATCCGCAGTGAACCGCGGGCCTCGCAGGATTTGGCACCTGCCGCTTGCGCGGTGGTTGCCCCGGCGTCGTCGAGCCTGTCTCTCGGCCGGTCTGGATGAGTGTTTCCGGATGTTAGATGTATGGACGTCCATATGTCAAGACGTCTGGATGGCTATATGAGATGGACGCAACGTTGCTGGATCGAGCAATGATGCCGATCAGCGCGGGCGACAGCGGTACAACATCGGCGGCAGGGCGCGACGAGCTAATCGCATCCCGCCTTCCCCGCCGACATCAGGCGCTGCACCGCCGCGCGCCCGTCTATTCCTTCGCGGCGAGGGGCAACGCCGGCGTGCGCGATCGGGCCGTGGCGACGAAAATGCCGACCAGCGACAGTGCCAGCCCGATCCAGTCGGCCGGCGCGGTCGGCCGCGCGAACAGCAGCACGTCGAGCACGAACGAAAGGGCCGGCTGCAGCAACAACAGCAGGCCGACCAGCGACGCCGGCAGTTGCGGCATCGCGCGGGCGATCAGCACCCAGCCCAGCACCTGTCCGAACAGGCCAAGGCCGAGCAGGGCGAGCCAGGATTGGCCGTCCGGAATCGCAAAGCCCGATCCTTCGACCGCGACTGCCGCCGCGAGCATGGCGGCGCACAGGATGCTGACCAGCAACAAGGTGCGCTCGGGCGTCAGATCGCGGCGGCGCAGCTGGGCTGAGCGCAGGCTCAGCATGTAGACCGCGTAGGCGACGCCGGTCAGCACGCCGAGCAACACGCCGAAACGATAGCGTGGCGTCAGCGATTCCCAGCCGACGCCGACCAGCAGCCACAGGCCCCCCAACGCCAGCGCGACGCCCAGGGCAAAACGCCAGCCCGGTCGCTCGTGATAGAACGCGATGCCGACGCCGGCCATGATGAATACCTGGAAGTTGCCGAGCAGCGTCGCCAGGCCCGGTCCGACTTCGCGGATGCTGCGATGCCAGATCATCAGGTCTGCGCCGAACGCCAGTGCCGGCAGCAGCAACCAGGCGACCTCGCCGCGATCGGGCAGGCGCCAGAGGCCGCGCGCCAGTTGCAGGCCCATCAGCATGACTGCGCCCAATGCCATGCGATAGAACGCCGACGTGGTCGGTTCGACGTGCGCCCAGCGCACGAAAATGCTGGTGGTGCTGATCAGCGCGGCGCCGAGCACCATGCGCGACATCGCGTCGCGCCGCGGCAGTGTCACGGCTTCATCCGTTCGTGGGTCGGCGAGAGCGGCTCGCAAGCCGCATCGGCCAGCCATTGCTGCAGCGCCGGCAATGCAAGGATCGCATCGGCGTAGCGGCGCGCTTCGCCATCGAGCGCGACGCCGTAGCTCGTGAAGCGCAGTACGACCGGTGCGTACATTGCATCGGCGATGCCGAAGTCACCGAACAGGAACCGCCCCGCCGCGCCCGGGCGCCGGCGCGCTTCGACCCAGATCGCCTTGACCCGTTCGACGTCGCCGATCGCTTCCGCATCGAGCGGCGGCGTGGCGACCCGCTTGCGGCAGTTCATCGGCAACTGCTGGCGCAACGCCGTGAACCCCGAATGCATCTCGGCACTGATCGCGCGCGCGTGGGCGCGCGCCGCAACGTCCGCCGGCCAGCCGCGGCCGCCGAGCCAGCGCTCATTGACATATTCAGCGATCGCCAGCGAATCCCACAGGCGCACGTCGCCGTCGTGCAAGGCCGGCACGCGCCGGCTCGGCGAGTAGTCACCGATGCGAGTTTCGAATTCCTCGGTGTCCAGCGGCAGCTTCAGTTCGCGAAACGGCACGTCGAACACGCGCAGCAGCAGCCACGCACGCAGCGACCACGACGAATAGTTCTTGTTGCCGATGACCAGCAGCGGCAGTTCGTTCTCGGCCATTCGATGCCCGGTTTCCTTCGTCAGCGCGAAGATCCAAGAAAAACACGAGATTCACCGCGAAGGCACAAGGCACACAAAGACCCGCGAACGAGTGCAACAGGGATGAGACGGCGACGAGACGGCTTTCCCTGTTCTATTTTTCCCTTGTGTCCTTCGCGGTGACCCTCTTGCGTCTGATGATCAGGCGGGATCGGGCGCCCAGGTGCCCGGGTCGGCGCGGCGCTCCGACAGCGCGGCATCGATACGCTCGGCGATCGCGCGTGCGCGCGGCCAGTCGACCTCGGAAACCATGACGTTGACCAGCGCGATCGGCGGCAGTTCGCCGATGGCGCCGGTCAGGTACTGGCCGCCGACGAACGCCGAAATGCCGTCCTGCTCGAGCGCGTTCTTGACGAGGTTCGCGTCGATGATGTTTTCCGCCTGATAGACAATCCTCACGCACCACTCCTCGCCATGGCGCCAACGCTAGCGCATTCGGACCGGCGAGGCAAAGCGGTCATTGCGTGGCGCGTGCCGCGGGCGACAGCGCAAACACTTCGATGTCGTCGTCGCGGTAAGCCGGCGCCCCGAAATGCTGCTCGATCTGCGGCAGGCACAGGCGCAGGTCCGGCCAGCCGGAAGGCGGCTGGTCGGCCTGCGGCCACGCGCGCAGGTGCACGACCAGATAATCGCCGCCGGCGATGTCCCCGCGCAGCAACGCCGACAGGTGGACGAAGCGGTCGAGTTTCATGCCAGCCGCCGACTCCGGGTAGTTGCCGTAGTCGGATACCCCGCACTCCGGCGTGGTCAGCGCGATCTTGATGTACTGCCGATGCGCCGCCTGGTACAGCGGCTGCGGGTCGTGGTTGGTCTCGAGCGACCACGGCGTTTCGATCAGGGTCAGGCTGCGCGGCGCGCGCTGGCCCAGCCGGCGATAGAAGTCCGGCACCGGACCTTGCGGCAGCACGGTGAAATACGGGTTGTAGGCGCGATCGTAGTCGAACTGGAAGTACTGGTCGGTCATGAACTGGTTCGGGTCGTACAGGTAGCCCGGGACTGGTCCGGCGAGATAGATGCCGGCAAGCGCGAGCGCCGCGGCCGCCGCCTGCGCCCTGCCGGAACGCAGGACTGCAAGCACCGCGACCATGCCTTCGGCCATCGCCAGCAGGAGGAACGGCACCACCGGCTGGATGTAGCGCGCGAAGTTGAGCTGATGCTGCAGCCATGCCGCCTTCGACGCGATGATGGCCGCAACGCCGATCAGAACGACGAAGCTGAGGTACGCGACCAGTTCGCGTTCGCGCCGCCACAGGCTGCGCAGGCCGATCGCGCACAGCGCAATGAAGGCGGCGAGCAGCCAGGGGCTGGATATGCCGAAGCAGAGCAACAGCGTGCGGTAGATGCTGTGCAGTGTCGCCGCATCGGTGCCGGCCTTGGCCGCCAGCGAGGCCGCATCGGCCAGCAACGGCGGCAGCAGCGCAGCAGCCAGCGGTAACGCAACGCACGCGCCCAGGACCGCCAGATCGCGCAGGCGACGCAGTCCCTGCGGCCGCCCGCTCGCGCGCAGGCTGTCGCGCAGCGCGATGGCGCCGTGGAAGAGGAATGGCGCCAGCGCGAAACTCAGCGCGACGAGGTGCAGCCAGCCGGCGAGGAATGTTGCAGCGACGTAGAGTGCGGCCCAGCGCCACCGTCCGGCTCGCTCCAGCCACCACGCGCGAAACGCGAAGATTGCAACGAAGCAAAGGAATGTCGTGATCGCGTACGGCCGCGCCGTGCGCGTGTGATAGATCATCAGCGGCGACAGCGCCATCAGCGCGACCCAGATACTGCGCGTCTGCAGCGACACGATTGCCCGTGTCAGCCATGGCGCCGCGAGCAACAGCCCGATGCCTGCCAGCAGCATCGGCAGGCGCATGCCCCAATCGGTCAATCCGCCGTGCAGGTACAGGAGCCGGTAGTACAGCGTCAGCGGGATGCTGTAGTCGGCAAGTCCGAAGTGGGTCGCGATATCGTGTGCGTCGGTCGCGCGCAGCAGCTTGTTGATCGCGTGCCATTCATCGTCGAGCGGGATCTGTATGTCGAGTTGCCAGCTGCGCAGGAATACGCCGACGGCCAACGCGAGGGCCAGCAGCACGAGCCAGACCACCCGGTCGCGCCGGGCGAGTGCGGGAATCATTCCCGCGTCGCCGGCGCCGCGCGCAGGCGCAACTGCGGCTGCATCGACAGAAAGGATGGCTTGAGCAGGCCCCAGCGCCACAAGCGGTACGCCAGGCTGGTGCGCAGAACGCCGAAACCATAGCGCACCGAACGGCGAAAGCTGATCTGGCTGGCCTCGGCAAAATACTTGGTCGGGCAGGAAATCTCGCCGATACGCATGCCGCAGGCCAGCGCCTGCACCAGCATCTGGTTGTCGAACACGAAATCGTCCGAATTTGCCGCGAGCGGCAGCGTGTCGAGCACCTCGCGCGAAAACGCACGGTAGCCGGTGTGGAATTCGGACAGCTTCGAGCCGACCAGCAGGTTTTGCGTGAAGGTCAGCAGGCGATTGAAGAAGTACTTGTAGCGCGGCATGCCGCCGGCCAGCGCGGTGTTGCCGAGGATGCGCGAGCCCAGCACGACATCATAGACGCCCGAGGCAACCATGCCGGCCATCGCCGTGATCAGGCGCGGCTCGTACTGGTAGTCCGGATGCAGCATCACGATGATGTCGGCTCCGGCATCCAGTGCGAGCCTGTAGCAGGTTTTCTGGTTGCCGCCGTAGCCGCGGTTGACCGGATGCCGCAGCGAGCGGATACCCAGGCGCGCCGCGACCGCGAGCGTTGCATCGTCGCTGGCATCGTCGACCAGCAGCACCTCGTCCACGACATCGAGCGGAATCGCACGATAGCAGTCTTCGAGCGTCTTCTCGGCCCGGTAAGCGGGCATGACGACGATGATCTTCTTGTTGTGCAGCATGCCTTGCATCGAGTCCCGTGGCGGCGCTGCTCGATTGTCCCATGCCGCACTATCGACGACCAAGGCCGGCGCGAAGTTGCCTCTCCTGCCGGCGCGAGAGATTGAGCCGCGGCGCGCCTCGGGCGAGGGAAGCGCTCGTCCGAAGGCGACGCCTTCGGACGCCAGCCTCATGCGCCTGACTCGCGCCATCCATGGGCTCATCCTCCGGGCCAGCTCCGCTGTTCGCGAGCGCTCCGGCGCCTGCAGTCGGCACCTTTCCCGCCCGCGGGAAAACGAAAGTAAATTCTCCTCGCACCTCTCGGCCATCGACGGTCTTCTGCGGATCTTCTGCCCGGAACCGTTCGTTTTGGCCGCGCCAACCGGTAAACTGGCGCACTAGCCTCGTGCCAGCCCAGCAAATGACGATCGACACCCCGGCCACCAACAATTTCATCCGCCAGATCATCAGCGACGACATCAGTGCCGGGAAGCACGGCGGGGCCGTCGTCACGCGCTTTCCCCCGGAACCGAACGGCTACCTGCATCTGGGCCACGCCAAGTCGATCTGCCTGAATTTCGGCGTCGCGCGCGATTTCGGCGGCGTCTGTCACCTGCGTTTCGATGACACCAACCCGACCAGGGAAGACATCGAGTACGTCGAGGCGATCAAGGCCGACGTGCACTGGCTCGGCTTCGACTGGGACGAGCTGCGCCATGCGTCGGACTACTTCGAGGTGTTCTACCGCTGCGGACTGAAGCTGATCCGCGACGGCAAGGCGTTCGTCTGCGACCTGTCGGCCGAGCAGCAGCGCGAATACCGCGGCACGCTGACCGAAGCGGGACGCAACTCGCCGTATCGCGGGCGCAGCGTCGAGGAGAACCTCGATCTTTTCGCGCGCATGCGCGCCGGCGAGTTCGCCGACGGCGCGCGCACGCTGCGCGCGAAGATCGACATGGCGTCCGGCAACATCAACCTGCGCGACCCGACCCTGTACCGGATCCGCAAGACCACGCACCAGAACACCGGCGACGCGTGGCCGATCTATCCGATGTACGACTTCGCGCACAGCATCTCCGATGCGGTCGAAGGCATCACGCATTCGTTGTGCACGCTCGAGTTCGAAGACCATCGCCCGCTCTACGACTGGTGCATTGCCGAGGTCGATCTGCGGCATCACCCCGACCTCGTCCAGCCGCTGCTCGACGCCGGCCTGCACACTGTCGTCAGCACGCCGCAGCAGATCGAGTTTTCGCGCGGCAATCTCAACTACACGGTGATGAGCAAGCGCAAGCTGATCTCGCTCGTGCAGGACGGCCTGGTCGAGGGCTGGGACGACCCGCGCATGCCGACGCTGTCGGGCGCGCGCCGGCGCGGCTATCCGCCGGCGGCGATCCGCGCGTTCTGGCAGCGCGTCGGCGTCAGCAAGCAGATCAGCGTGATCGACTATTCGGTGCTCGAAGGCTGCGTGCGCGAGGAACTCGATGTCACGGCGCAACGGCGTTTCGCCGCGATCGATCCGCTCCGCCTCGTGATCACGAACCTGCCGGCCGATCATGCCGAGATGCTGACGTTCTCCAATCATCCGAAGAACGACGCGCTCGGCACGCGCGCCGTGCCGTTCTCGCCGCAACTGTGGATCGAGCGCGACGACTTCATGGAAATCCCGCCGAAGGGATTCCATCGCCTCGTGCCTGGCGGCGAAGTGCGCCTGCGCGGCGTCGGCATCGTCAAGTGCGTCGATGCAAGGAAAGATGCCCATGGCAATGTGATCGAAGTGCACTGCACGCTTGACGCCGAGACGCGCCAGGGCCTGCCCGGCGCCGACCGCAAGGTCAAGGGCACGATCCACTGGCTCAGCGCGCGCGACGCGCTGGAGGCCGACATCCACCTGTACGACCGGCTGTTCAGCGTCGCCGATCCGGACGACGAAACCGATGGCAAGACCTACCGCGATCACCTGAACCCGGATTCGAAGCGCAGCGTGCGCGGCTACATCGAGGCGTCGCTCGCCGCGGTCGAGGCGGAGCAGTCGTTCCAGTTCGAGCGCCTGGGCTACTTCATCACCGACCGCCGCAACCATGCTGCCGGCAAGCCGGTGTTCAACCGCATCGTCACGCTGCGCGATTCGTTCGGCAAACCGCTGCGCTGATATGCGCGGCGCGCCGCGCACGCGCGACTGTCAGATTTGCAATCATTTGCAATTCCGGTTTGTCATTCCTCGCAGCCCGGTTTATTCTCCGAAGGCTTGACCGTTATCAGACGCCGGACGTAACAAGGGGCCGCCCGGCGACATAGGCCGTTCGACGGAGCGGTATCGACTGCAACCAAGGGATCGTGGGGTTCTCATGAATAAATCAATCGGGGTGGTCGCGCTGGTCGCGACGTTGGCTTTCATCGCAGGCTGTTCGACTCTGCCTTCAGCAAGGCAACACGCGAACACGGTTTCCCATCGCTATGACCCGGCCAACGGGGAGCATGACTTCATACGAGCGGACCAGCCATCACAGGCGCAACAATTTCTGATATCCCAGCGCTTGCCGACCAATGCGACGACGCTGGACATGCAACGCTACGTCGCGGCGCGGCAGCATGCCGACCAGATGCAATGGTTTTCCGTGGCGCGCGGCCATACGATCAGCGCCGCTTCGCCGGCCCAACTGGCCGCGTTGAATACCTGGCAGGAACTCGGCCCCGGCAACGTCGGCGGGCGCACGCGCGTGCTCCGCTTCCAGCCCGGCAACCCGAACACGATGTTCGTTGCCGGCGTCGACGGCGGCTTGTGGAAGAGCACCGATGGCGGCGCGACCTGGAATGCACTCACGGACCTGGCGCCGAACCTGGCGATTGTCTCGATGGTCATCGACTCGAACAATCCGTTGCGCATGTGGGTCGGCACCGGCGAAGGCGTGTTCAACGGCGACGCGATCCGCGGCGCCGGCATCTTCTTCTCCAGCGACGGCGGCATCAGCTGGAACCAGCTGGCGTCGACCGCAACGCCGGATTTCTACTTCGTCAACGACATGGTGCAGAGCCCGAACAGCCCGAACACGCTATACGCGGCGACCGGGAGCGGCTTGTGGCGCAGCCTGGACAGCGGCACGACCTGGACCATGAAGGTCGATACGTCGGCTGCCGGCGCGAACATTTTCGGCGGCTGCTTCAGCGTCAAGGCCAAGCCCGGCGGTCCCAACGACACGGTGCTGGCGTCGTGCGGCTCGTTCGGCGCCAATGCGGCATTCAACCTGATCAATCCGGGCATCGTCTACCGCAATACCGATGCGGGCGGGGCCGGTACCTGGACCAGCGTGCTCAGCGTGGCCAACCAGGGTCGCACAACGCTGGCGATCGCACCGTCCGACCCGACGATCATGTATGCACTGATCGCGCAGGGCGAGACGACCGGCACGCGCTACGACGACGGCCTGCTCGGCGTCTACCAGTCCATCGACAGCGGTGCGACATGGTCGCCGAAAGTACTGAGCGTCGCCTCCAGCAATCTCAACAACAACCTGCTGCTGAGCAATCCGGTCGAGGCGCGCCTGTTCGAATGCGGTTACGGTGCCGCCGGATCAGACCGCTTCGATCTCAACCAGGGCTGGTACGACAACATCATCGCGGTCGATCCCGCCAATGCCAGCCGCGTCTGGGTCGGCGGCATCGACCTGTGGCGATCGGACGATGCGGGTGCAAACTGGGGCGTCGCCTCGTACTGGTGGTTCGACCCGACCGATCCGAACTACGCGCACGCCGACAACCACTCGATCGTGTTTCACCCGAACTACAACGGCACCTCGAACCAGAAGCTGTACGTGACCAGCGACGGCGGCATTTTCCGCAGCGACAATGCTGCCGCTGCGGTCGGCACCGATACAAGCACGGGCACCAACAATTCCATTTGTGGAAACGTGAACCTGCCAGCCGTGCACTGGAACAACCTGAACAACGGCTACGGTGTCACGCAGTTCTACGACGGCGCCGTGTATCCGGACAACGCCTCGTATTTCGGCGGCACGCAGGACAACGGCACGAACCGCGGAACCGACGGCGCCGGGCCGAACGCCTGGACCCAGCTGCTCGGAGGCGACGGCGGCTATGTCGCGGTCGACGCGTCCAATCCGTTGAAGATTTATGGCGAATTCACCGGCATCTCGATGCAGAGATCGACCGATGGCGGCGCGAATTTCTCCGGCGGTACCAGCGGCATCAGTGACAGCGGCCTGTTCATCAATCCATTCATCATCGACGCCAACAGCCCGAGCCGCCTGTGGACCGGCGGCACCAAGCTTTGGCGCACGGCCAACAGCATGGTGTCGTGGTCGCAGGCTTACAATGTGGTGCTGACCGGCGGGCGCCAGTTCAGTGCGTTCGCGGTAGCACCGAACCTGCCGGACCTGGTCCTGGCCGGCACCAACAGCGGCCGCGTGTACTCACTCACCGGTGCGACCGCGGCAACGTCCGCGACCGTGGCTCCGGGGTTCGCGCTGCCGCGTTCGCTCAATGCCGCCTATGTGTCTTCGTTCGCGTTCGATCCGACACAGAACGGCGCGGACGCGACCAAGCGCACCGCGGTCGTCACGTCGAGTTCGTTCAACGACGGAGGCGCCACGCCGCAGGAAGCGCATGTATTGAAGTCCACCGACAGCGGCGCGACCTGGACCGGCATCGACGGCATGACAGCCACCGGGCCGTCGCCGAACGGGTTGCCGGACATCCCGGTCAATACGGCCGTCATCGACCCCACCACCGCAAATGCGCAGCGCATCTATGTCGGCACCGACATCGGGGTATTCGTGACCACGGACGGTGGCGCGTCGTGGACGCGCGAAAACACGGGCTTCGCCAATGTCTCGGTGCGCAAGCTGCTGATCCAGCTCAACCCGACGACGAAGCAGTACGAGCTGTTTGCGTTCACGCACGGCCGCGGCACGTTCAAGACCGTCGTGCAGCGCGGCGACTACATCTTCGCGAACGGTTTCGATTGAGCGCACTGGCGTTTCAACGATGCGACAAGGGACCCGACCGGGTCCCTTGTTTTTTCATGGTGCGGCGCTTGCGGATACTATGCGCAGTGCGCCGCGACCGCAGCGGCAGCAGGCCGTGTCGAGTTTGAGGAAAGAGCGATGATTGCCAGATCCGTGCAGCTCGACCTTCCCGATTGGGTCACGCGCGAAGTCGACTCCGCACAGACATTTCCCGACGACGAGGCCAAGGTGGCCCTGGCGATCCGGCTGGCGATGCGCAACATCGAATCTGCCGGCGGCGGCCCGTTCGGCGCCGCCGTGTTCGACGGCGACGGCAAGGTCGTCTCGGTCGGCGTCAATCGCGTGATTCCGAACACGTGCTCGGTCGCGCACGCGGAGATCATGGCGTACATGCTGGCGCAGCAACGCCTGCAACGCTTCCGCCTGAACGAGGCCGGCGGCAAGTTCGTGCTCGCCACGAGTGCACAGCCGTGCTGCCAGTGCTACGGCGCGACGATCTGGGCCGGCATCGACGAACTGTTGATCGGCGCGCGCTCGGAAGATGTCGAGCAGCTGACCGAGTTCGACGAAGGCCCGTTGCCGGCCGACTGGGTCGGCGAGCTGCACAAGCGCGGCATCGCCGTGCGCCGCGACATCCTGCGCGATCAGGCGCGCGGGGTCTTCCTGCGCTATCGCGAAGCCGGCGGAATTTCCTACTGACGGCCTGTAATACTTGAAGCCGAACCAGGATCGCGAAGAGATCGGCCACCAAGACAAGGCGCGACGAGAAAACGAAGCGGGGCTGCGGCGACGAGGCGCACCGGCGTATCGGTGGTCGAGATCGAGCGAGCCGCTTTCGATTCAAGTGTTACAGGCCGCCAGGCGCGCTCGCGACTGCGGGTGCGCACCAGCCGTGCGCCAGACCTCACGGCACCGCAACGGCCACG
>DATNFS010000133.1:0-3706 GCA_035606275.1 Rudaea sp. | reverse complement strand
GCGGCGCAAACCACGCCACCGTCCGGCGAGTTGATGCCGGCCGATGCCACGCGCCGTCCCCCGTTCGCTGCACAGGCCACGGGGTGCGTGTTCAAGCCGGTCATGAGCGACGCCGAAATCGCCGCGTGCAGATCCTCCTCGGATCGCGAGTGACAGTTCGAGGCGCGCAGGCTGCTTTGCCTGACGCGCCGCACCGCCGACACTCGCGCGCGGCGCAAAAGCTCTCGTTGTCCCGGGTGCGGAGCCGTCGTTGCCGCGCAGCCGCCGGCTGAGCTGAACCGTCCATTTCCGGCCCGACGCAATAACGTCTTTTGCGCTTGCGACGGTCGGGGACGTCGGAGTAGTGTGCCACCCACGGGTTCGCAGGCGGAGGTGTCGGATGGACTGGCAGAAAGGTCGCGAAAGCGACAACGTCGTCGAGGACGATGGCAGCGGTGGCGGTGGCGGATTGGGCGGCGGCATGCGCTTCGGCGGGTTCCACCTCGGCATCGGCGGCATCATCGTGGTGGTACTGATCGGGCTGATTTTCCCCGGCGTCCGGCCGATTCTTTTCAGCCTGTTCCTCAACGGCGGCGGTGGCGTCGACACGGCCGAGCAAAGCACGCCGGCACCGACCCATGCGGCCACGGCCAACGACCCGCAGACGAAGTTCGTGCGCTCGATCCTGGGCAGCACCGAGGATGTCTGGGGCGCCTATTTCCAGGCCAGCGGCCATCAATACGAGCAGCCCAAGCTCGTGTTGTTCCATGGCCACACGCAGTCCGGCTGCGGCGCGGCCGAAGAAGCGATGGGGCCGTTCTACTGCCCGAACGATCATCGCGTCTACCTCGACCTCGATTTCTTCCACGAAATGGATACGCGCTTCCATGCGCAGGGCGACTTTGCGCGTGCCTACGTGGTCGCGCACGAGGTCGGCCATCACGTGCAGAACCTGCTCGGCATCATGCAGCGCGTCGGCGGCCGGCCGACCGAAGGCGCCACCGGCACCTCGGTGCGTCTGGAACTGCAGGCCGACTGCTTCGCCGGCGTGTGGGGCAACAAGTCGCAGGCGCAGTTGAACTGGCTGCAGGCGGGCGATGTCGATGCCGCACTGAATGCGGCGTCGTCCGTCGGTGACGATACGTTGCAGAAGCAATCGCGCGGCTACGCCGTGCCCGATTCCTTCACGCACGGCACCTCGGCGCAACGTTCGCGCTGGTTCAAGGCCGGCTTCACGTCGGGCGACATCAACAGCTGCGATACCTTCAGCGCGACGTCGCTGTAAAACATCGCAAAGGCGCGAACCCGGGGTGGAGTCTGCGGCCGGTCTGGGTGATAGTAGGAACATTCCGTCCTGCCATCACCCATGAAGCCTCTATTGCGACGCCTCACCGTCCTGCTCTTGCTGCTGCTCGCCGGCTGCGCCACGCAGCCGCCGAAGGCGCCGCCCTACTCCCCGCTGATCCTGATCTCGCTCGACGGCTACCGCGCCGACTATATCGAGCGCGGCCTGTCGCCCAATCTCGCCGCGCTGGCGCGCGGCGGCGTGCATGCACAGGCGTTGCGCCCGGCCTTTCCGACGCTGACCTTTCCGAATCACTACACGATCGTGACCGGGCTGTATCCCGACCACCACGGCATCGTCAACAACCGCATGATCGATCCGGCCAGCGGCAAGCGCTTCGTGTACAGCGATCCGAAGACGACGGCCGATCCGTCGTGGTGGGGCGGCGAACCGTTGTGGGTCAGCGTCGAGCGCCAGGGCGGCCATGCGGCGACCGTGTTCTGGCCGGGTTCCGACGTCGCGATCGACGGCGTGCGGCCGGACCACTGGCTCACGTTCGACGCCAAGATGACGCCGACCGCACGCGTCGACCAGGCCCTGGCCTGGCTCGACCTGCCGCCCGCGCAGCGGCCGGGTTTCGTCACGCTGTACTTCGAGCAGGTCGATCACGCGGCGCACAACTTCGGCCCGGACTCGAAGGAAACCGATGCGGCACTGCGCGAACTCGACGCAGCGCTCGGGCACCTGCTCGACGGGCTCAGGCAGCGCGGCATCGCCGATACGGCCAACCTCGTGATCGTGTCGGACCACGGCGGCACGGCGTCCGGGCCGGACAAGGTCGTCGTGATCGACGACTTCGTCGGCGTGGCCGACATCGACGTGATCAACAGCGGCGTACTGGCGGGCTTCGTGCCCAAGCGCGGACACGAGGCGCAGGTCGAGCGCGCCTTGCTGCAGCCGCACGATCACATGCGCTGCTGGCGCAAGTCCGACGTGCCGCCGCGACTGCACTACGGCACGAATGCGCGCGTGCCGGCGCTGCTGTGCCTGGCCGACGACGGCTGGCAGATCTTCACGCGCGAGTTCATGCAGCGCCCGAACCGCCACATCTCGGTCGGCGAGCACGGCTACGACAACGACGATCCGAAGATGCAAGCGCTGTTCGTGGCGCACGGCCCTGCGTTCAAGCGCGGGCTGGCCGTGCCGGAATTCGACAATGTGGACATTTATCCTTTGCTCACGCACGTGCTGCACATCAAGCCGCAGCCGAACGACGGCAACTACGCCGGCGTGGCGACGATGCTTGCGCGACCCTGAGCGGTCGTGCGATGGTGCGGCGACCGGGCCGCGCCCGCACGACGACCGTCGATCCGCATGATCGATCCCGCACACGACATCGGCTTGCTCATGGCGCTGAGGCAGGCGGCCAATGCCGTGCTGCTCGGCGGTTTCATCGTCATGATCGCCGGAGAACTGCTGCTGCCGGCGCCGGGCTATCGCTGGAGCCGGCAGCGGATCGCCCATGGCGCCCGCAATCTGGCGCTCTGGCTGATCGGCATCGCGCTGATGTCCGTCGTCTTCGGCGGCACGGTCTGGCTGATCCTGCAGTGGCTGCAGGTCCGCGGCGTCGGCGTCCTGCATTTTCTGCCGCTGCCGGCATGGTTGCTGGCGCTCATGGCATTCGCGCTGCTCGATGCCAGCGATTACCTGTTCCATCGCCTGAGCCACAACGTGCGCTGGTTGTGGCTGCTGCACGCCGTGCACCATTCCGACCCGCGCATCGACGTGACGACGAACCTGCGCCAGCACCCGCTGCACATCGTCGCGACGCAACTGTGGAAGCTCGTGGCCTGCGCGGCGATCGGCGTGCCGCCGTGGGTGTTCCTGCTGCACGAGATCGTCAACGTCGGCTGCGCTCACCTGCACCACGCGGCGATTGCCTGGCCGCGCTGGATCGATCGCGCCTTCGGCTGGTTTGCGATAACGCCGCGCCTGCACTGGAGCCATCACTCGCCGCAGCCGCAGCGGACGAACTCGAACTACGGCGTCATCCTGTCGATCTGGGACCGTGCCTTCGGCACGTTGACACCACCGGCCGCCGACCCGGAGTTCGGCCTGGATGCGCTGGCGGCGCCGTCATGGCACAGCGCATGGGGCATGCTCGCGACGCCGTGGCGCGCGCGACCCCTGCCCCGGCTTTGACCCCGGCGTGTGTCCTGCGTTCGCGGCAACGACGTCAGCCGGAGAGACCTTCCATCGCAAACCGCACTGCCTTCCAGGCCAGGACGAGGACGCTCGTCCTGACTAGCCGTTGCGGCGTGCGGCGAACCAGGCGCCGATGCCGAGCAGCAGCGTCGCGAGCAGCGTCAGCAGCCGTGGATCGAGCGCCGGCGCCGGATGGGTGGCTATCGCCGCAAGAACGGAACCGAGCAGTGAAATCGA
>DATNFS010000132.1:0-11080 GCA_035606275.1 Rudaea sp. | reverse complement strand
ATGGACTACAAGGCGCGCTTCCGGCCGCTCGAATTGCTCGGCCCGGACGGCTGGCGCACGTTCGAAGCTGCCGGGGCGGCGCCGCTCGCGGCCGAGTGAGCGCCGAAGAACCGCAGGCAGGAGATCGCTGCGGCGGCGATTTGCCGGCACAATACGCGCGCCGACCCGAGGATCCATTTACATGCATCGTTTCTGCCTGCTTCTGGTGCTCGTCGCCGTGTCCGTTCAGGCCGCTCCCGCGCGGGAAACCTGGATGAGCGTGCTGCTGAGCGGACGCAAGATCGGCAGCATGCTCAGCACGCGCGAAGTGCACGGCGAACGCGTGACCACGCAGCAACAGCTGCGCATCGAACTGGATCGCGCCGGCACGCGCATCGCGCTGACGACGTCGGAAACCGACGAAGAGACGCTGGCCGGCGTGCCGCTGGCGTTCGAATCGCGTACGCAGATGTCCGGCAATGAAACGCTGGTGCGCGGCCGGATCGTCGACGGCCGCACCGTCGAGGTAACCAGCACGATCGGCGGCTCCGCGCACACGCGCACGCTGGAATGGCCACGCGGCGCGTTGCTGGCCGAAGGGCTGCGCCTGGCGGAAGAACGTGCCGGGACCACGGCCGGCACGCGCTACTCCAATCTCGCCTTCCAGCCGGACAACCTCGAGGCGATCACGATCGATTCGATCGTCGGCGAGACGGCTCCGGTCGATCTGCCCGATGGCAAACGCACGCTGACACGCATCGAACAGGCGATCCATCTGCCCGATGCTCCGACCCGCGCCGAGGCATGGATCGACCGCGACCAGAACGTCGCCAAGCTGGTGATGCCGGTCATCGGCTACGAATTGACGATGCTGGCCTGTTCGCGCGAGTGCGCGCAGGCGCCGAATCAGTCGGCCGACATCCTCGTGCACGCCCTGGTCGCCGCACCGCGCGCGCTGGGCGCCGACGAACGGCGCCGCGGCTTGCGCCTGCGCCTGAGCGCCACCGATCACGGCGAGCCCTTGAAGTTCGCGCAGACCGACGAGCAGCGCGTGACGGCGGGCGATGCGGCGGTCGATATCAGCATTGCGCCGATCGATGCCGCCTCGCCTGCGGCGGAAAACAAGCCGGACCCAGCCGATTTCCGCTCCAACGACTGGCTGCAGAGCGATGCGCCGGAAGTGGTGGCGCTGGCAAAACAGGGGGCCGGCGACGCCACCGCTGCGGACGAGCAGATGCAGCGGCTCGAGGATTTCGTGCGCGGCTACATCCGCAACAAGGATCTCAACGTCGGCTACGCCTCGGCGCTGGAAGTCGCGCGCAAGCCCGAGGGCGACTGTACCGAGCACGCCGTGCTGCTGGCGGCGCTCGGCCGCGCGCGCGGCATCGCCACGCGTGTCGTCGACGGCATCGTCTACGTGGACAATTACGCCGGCCAGCAGCACGTGTTCGTGCCGCATGCCTGGACGCAAGCCTTCGTCGATGGGCACTGGCGCAGTTATGACGCCGCGCTGCATGGCTTCGACGCCGGGCATGTCGCGCTGTCGTTCGGCGACGGCGACCCGTGGCGTTTCTTCGCCGGCTTCAACGCGCTCGGCCGGATGCGCGTCGACAGCGCCGAAGCCATCCACCAGCAACCGCCAGCTCATCCGTAATACGGTTCTTGTTCAGTTTCCGGCGCATACAGTTCCAATGCCGATTCCCGCGAGGATGCGAACAATGTCTGCCCAGAGTGCAAAATCCACAGTGACTCCGATCGATACCAGCGTGCACGAGAGCACCGAGGACGTCGAAGAGGCAGCCGCCGCTGCCGCCGAAGACACCTTGAGCGAACTCGAGGACCAGTTGCGCCAGACGGCCGATTCGCTCAAGGAAAGCGCCCGGGCGTTGGGCGACCTGGCGAGCCTGCAGATCCAGCAGCGTCCATTGGCGGCGATCGGCGTCGCATTCCTGGCCGGACTTGTCGCCGCGAGAATACTGCGTCGCTGACGCCGGCATGGAGTCAGTCGCCGCCGACAGCGCAAACACAGCCGCGCCCGCCCCGGACCCCATCGCCGGGGCAAGCGCGTCGCTGCACACGCTTGTTCGCGATTCGGGCGAATACGCCCGCGCCCTTGGCCAGTTGCTCGCCAGCGAGGCCGAGTTGGCGAAGGTCAACCTGCTGCGCATCCTCGCCATTGCCCTGATCGTGCCGGCGATCGCGGCCGGCGCGGTGCTCGGATTCGACGCGATGTTCGCGGCGCTGCTGGTCCGCTGGATCGGCGACTGGGCCTGGGCGATCGGCGCGGTCGCGCTGTTCAACGTCGCGCTGCTGGCCTGCGCGTTCGTGCTGCTGCGCGCCTGGTGGCGCACCTTGAGCCTGCCGCGCAGCCGTGCGGCAATCGCCGCGTTATGGGAACGGCCATGAGCGCGCGCCTTGATCCACGCCTGCGCGCAGCCGCCGCACAGCTGCGACTGGAAAGCGCACGCAGGCGTTTTCGCGACGATACGGCACCGCTGCGTGTCGGATTCGCGCGACATCGGGCAGCCTGGCTGCTCACCGGCGGGTTCGCCGGCGGCTTTGCAGTCGGCATGCTGCCGCGTGGATTGTGGTCGGGTCTGGGCGCAATGGCCGGCAGCATCGGTGCCATACTCGTGCGTTCGGTTCTGACGCCGATGCTCGCCGGTGCAGTCGTTGCGCGCGACCACGATACCTCCGCCGACCGGCCACCCGCGGCCTGACCATGGCCGCCACTCCCGCACCGAACGAGGCCGAGGACGACGGGCAACTATCCCGCGCCGAACTCGCCAGCCAGTTGCTCTGGCGCAATCGCCTGCTCGGCGGAATTTTTGCGTTGCTCCTGGTAACCGTTTTGGCCCTGGCCGCGCGCGTCGTGGTGCCGGTGCTCGTCGCGATCCTGATCAGCCTGATGCTGGCGCCTCCGGTGCGCCTGCTCACGCAGTGGCACGTGCCGCGCGTGCTGGCGTCGTTGTTCGTCCTCGGGCTGAGCATCGCGATCGGCGTCGCCGCCCTGAATGCGCTGGCGCGCCCGGCGATCGACTGGATGGCACATGCGCCCAAGGTCATCGAACAATTTGCACACCAGGCGCGCGACTTGTGGCGCCCGTTTGCCGACGCCAGCAAGGCAACCGAAAAAATCACGCACATGGCGCAGGGTGGTGCGACCGACGGCCAGCAACCGGTGCGCGTGGTCGACAGCAGTGCGCCGGATCCGGTATTCCAACTGCTCAGTGGGGCACCGGTCGTGATTTCGAGCATTATCGCCACGCTGATCCTCGTCTTCGTCTTCCTGCTGCATGGCGACGCCGTGCTGCGCAAGCTGGTGGAATTCGCGCCGGACTGGCATGCCAAACGCGGCGTCGTGGTGGCGACCCGTGACGCCCAACGCGAACTTTCCGGTTACGTCCTCACGATCAGCCTGATCAACGCCGCCCTCGGCGTCGCCACTGCCGTGGCATTGTGGCTGCTCGGCGTGCCCGACGCCCTGCTTTGGGGAGGCATCGCGGCACTGTTGAACTTCGCGCCGTACATTGGACCGATCCTCACGGTCCTGGCGCTGTGCATCGTCGGCATGACTTCATCGCACACGCTGCTGCTCGGATTTGCGCCGCCGGCGGCCTTCCTGACGCTGCACTTCATAGAAAGCTTTCTGGTCACGCCGTTTCTCGCGGGCCGCAGGCTTGCGCTCGATCCGATCATGATCTTCCTGAGCCTGCTGGTGCTGGGATGGATGTGGGGGATCCCGGGCCTGCTGATTGCCGTGCCGATGCTGACGTGCTTCAAGATCGTCGCCTCACGCGTTCCGGCGTGGACGCCGCTGGCAAAACTGCTGGGCGCCTGAACTCGCGTCACTGCTATTGAACACGTTAGATTGTTTCTTCAAGTTATTGTTTTGGCATTGGAACAATTCTCGCCATCAAGTGAATTCCAAGGTGCGGGGCCGTTACGTGTTGACTAAGTGATATCTTTTTGATATCGTTTTTTCACACTCACGGAGCCCGCCAATGAACGAACGTCCCTATTCCGCACCCTCCGGTATTCCGGCGCTGATCGTGCTGGTCGCGCTGCTGCTGTTGAACGCACTGTGGTTCGTCGATTCGGTCCGCAACCATAGCCCCGGCTTCATCATCGCCTCGATTCTCGTCGCGATCGTGCTGCTGGTTGCGCTCGCCGGTTTCTTCACGGTTGCGCCGAACGAAGGCAAGGTGCTGCAGTTCTTCGGCCGCTATGTCGGCACGGCGCGCGACGCTGGCCCGCGCTGGACCAATCCGTTCTACAGCAAGCGCGGCGTTTCGCTGCGCGTGCGCAACTTCGAATCGAGCAAGCTCAAGGTCAACGACCTCGACGGCAATCCGATCGAGATCGCCGCCGTCGTCGTCTGGCAAGTCGTCGACACGGCCGAAGCGCTGTTCCAGGTCAACGACTACGAGGACTTCGTGCACATCCAGAGTGAATCGGCGCTGCGCGCGATGGCGACGAGCTACCCGTACGATTCGCACGACAGCGGTGCGCTGTCGCTGCGCAGCCACGGCAAGGAAATATCCGATCACCTGCAGAAGGAAATCCAGGAGCGTCTTGCCAGCGCCGGCGTCAGCGTAATCGAGGCGCGCATCACGCACCTGGCATTCGCGCCGGAGATCGCCCAGGCGATGCTGCAACGCCAACAGGCCAGCGCGATCATCGCGGCGCGCACGCGCATCGTCGAAGGTGCAGTGACCATGGTGCAGATGGCGCTCGACCAGCTCAAGGAGCGCGGCGTCGTCGATCTCGACGAGGAACGCAAGGCAGCGATGGTGTCGAACCTGCTCGTCGTGCTGTGTGGCGAACGCGGCACGCAACCGATCGTCAACACCGGCTCGTTGTATTGATCGCCGCGGCCAGGAGCCTGCCGCCATGATTGCGATTCCCGCGAGTCCGCGTTCGTCATCGGCAGCTCCGGCAAGACCGTCTCCGACGAAAGCAGCGCAACCTGGCCGGTCCGGATGAGCGCGGAGAAGAAAGCCTACCCGCTACGCATCAGCGCCGACGTGCTCGATGCGCTGCAGCGCTGGGCCGACGACGAGCTGCGCAGCGCCAATGCACAGATCGAGTACGTATTGCGCGATGCGCTGCGCAAGGCCGGACGCTGGAAAGGCGACGACCATACCTCGACCGCCACAGGGAAAACCGGGAAATGAGCGAACCAGCGCGATCGAGCAATTCGCCACAGCGGCGCAGCGCAATCGGCGAAGCTGCGTCGGCGACCGTGCGCATCGAACACGATCGCGGGCGGCTGATGTGGACCACGTTTGCCAGTGCGCTTGCGGTTGTCACGGCCGCGGGCGCCATCGTCCTCACGATGCTGCATGTTGGAAAGTTTTCCGCCTCGCTGTCCGCAATCCCGGGCATCGACGCAGTGGTGCCGGGTTACGCCCGCGCCATGCCATGGTGGACCGCCTTCCCGCTCGGCGTCGCGCTGCTGGTGGCCATCGCCAAGATGCTGCGCAACCTGTTCCGCCTGCAGGACGCCGATCCGGCATTCGTGGTCTCGGCGCGCGACCTGCGCTTCAAGCCCGGCGTTTTCGGCGAAGCCGTGCGCATACCGTGGACTGCGATTCGTGACGCAGAGACACACCGCTTCAAACAGCATCGCAGCATCGTCTTGCAGGTCGACGACATCGATCGCTATGTGCCGCGCACAGGCTGGTTCAGCCCGATACGGCGGCGCGGCGCCTGGGGTCCCGGCAGCGGCCAGATTTCGCTGGAGGTGCCGATGTCGCGCAAGGCGCTGGATGAGCTGGCCAAACTGCTGCAGAGCCATCTGGTCCGGAACGGTCGCACCGCAGCGGTCGACGCGGCCCGGGCCGCAGGATCGACGGATGCTGCGACGCAGACGCGCAACCGGTCGCCCGTCGCTTGAGCGCAGCGAGACACCCGTCGCAACGCCAGACATTGATCCGTCCACCAAAAGGCGACCGATGAACACTGCCGTGTCGAGTACACCGCTCCTTCCACCATCGGCGCAGGCCTGCATTGCGCCGCGCCAGATCGGCATGGCTGCCGTGCTGGCCGTCGCCGGCATGATTTCGGTGCCGCTGCTGATGCCTTATCTGCTGGCGATCATGCCGGGGCTGGCCGCGAAGATTCCGTTGCCGCTGCCGCTGTTCGTGCTGCTGCAAATGGCACAAGCCGGCGCATTCCTGCTGCTGCTGGCATGGGCCGGCTTGCGGCTGGGCTACCGCTTCGGACTCGACGCGCCGTACCTGCGAAGCTGGCTGCAAGCCGGCGCGACGCCGGCGCAATCGCCGGCATGGACGCTCGCGATCGTGCTCGGCCTTGCCGTCGGCGTTGCCTGCATCGTGATCGACCTCGCGCTGCATGGCTTCGCGGTCACGCCAGCGTCCAGCCAGGGCATCCCCGCCCCCGCCGCGTGGAGGGGACTGCTCGCTTCGTTCTATGGTGGCATTACGGAGGAAATCATCTGCCGATTGTTCCTGGTCTCGGTGTTCGTATGGGTCGGCGCACGTCTTCAGCGCTCCGCCTCTCCCGGCGCCGCCACCTATGGCGCAGCGATCGTCGCCGCCGCGATATTGTTCGGCGTGGCGCATCTGCCGGCGCTCGCCCAGGCCGGTTCGCTGACGACGGGCGGCATCACCCGCACCATCGGTCTGAACGCGCTGTGCGGCATTGCCTTCGGCTGGCTGTTCTGGCGGCATGGTCTGGAGCATGCGATGACGGCGCATTTCAGCGCGGACATCGTGCTGCACGTGGCGGCGCCGTTGCTGGCCTGAGCGACGCCGGCCGCACGCAGGCGAACGCTGCGATGACTGCGCCGGGTATCATGTTCCCATGAGTCGACAGGAACGTTACGGCAATCCGCCGGCACCCGCGTCTGCCGAAGTCGTTCGACAGGCGGTCGACGCGGCGCATCGGCTCGGTGTCCCGCGCGACTACGGCCGCACGCGGTCACTGCGCCGGGTGCCCGAGCCTCGGCGCCTCGTTGCTATCGGCAACGATACGCAGGGGCGGCCGCAGCTGCTCGCGCCATCCGCTGCGCGTGCATGGACGCGCATGGTCGCTGCCGCGACGCACGACGGCGTGGTGCTGCAGGTCGTCTCGGCCTATCGCAGCACCGCGTATCAGCTCGGCATACTGCAGCGCAAGCTCGAGCGCGGGCAGCCGATCGAGGAAATCCTGCGCGTCAGCGCAGCGCCCGGCTACAGCGAGCACCATTCCGGCCGCGCGCTCGACATCACGACGCCGGGATTCACGGCGTTGGAGGAAGAATTCGAGCAGTCGCCGGCCTTCGCCTGGCTTGGCGCCAACGCGGCGCGCTTCGGTTTTCGTCTGAGCTATCCGCGCGGGAATCGGCACGGGATTGCGTTTGAACCGTGGCACTGGTGCTGGCACGAAAAGCGAAGACTGCGCTGATTCGTCCCTGAAGCGTCTTCCAGTCGACATCCTGTCTCCTCCTCAGCCCGATTACGCGATGCCTTCGTGGCATCGCGTGAGCAATCGGCCTTCGACCGTGGCACTGGTGCTGGCACGAAAAGCGAAGACCGCGCTGATTCGTCCCTGAAGCGTCTTCCAGTTTGACCGCTGTGCGCGCCGACCCTTGCGGTCGGCGCGCACTCCATGCATGCGGGTTACGGATGGAAGTCGACTTCAGCGGTGGCAGCCGCAGCGGCTGTAGCCGCCGGGATTGCCAGCGGATGATAGAGGTTGCTCAGCCACAGCGGCAGCTGGTCGGCGTAATGGACACTGCCGAGCACGCCGCTGTTGCCGCCCGGAATGACTTCCGTGGCGCTGATCGAAGCGGACATTTCGCCGACGAAGCGGCGCGCGGAACCGGAGCCGAACATGAAGTCGTTCGCACCGCTGCCGCGCAGGTTCACGTCGCCGACGTTGACTGTCTGCCAGTTGCCGCCGCGTGGGATACCGGGGAGGTTCGGCGAAAGGTCCGTGAAGCCATATGGGCTTTCGAAACCGTCCTGCCCGGGGATACTGAAGGGGCCGCCCAGAGGATGAGCGAATATGATGCGATGCAACTTGCCCCAGTTGTAGTCGGCAAGTCTCAACGAACCGTTGAATGCAATCGCCATCGGACCGCTGGTGAACTGGTCGAGCGCACTCTTCAGGCTGGCCAGCAGGATGAAGTCGCGCGCGGCCGCCGCGCTCGGCGCGCCGGGGGCATTCAGGTACTGCGGATTGAAGAACTGCAGGCCCGAGGCGCCCTTGCCCTGCAGGACCGGAAACGAGTCGAGCAGGAACTTCAATCCGGTCAGCGCATCGTTGCCTCCCGGCAGGTACCCGCCCAGGCCGACATGACTCATGGTCGCATCGATCGTGTTGCGCAAGGCGAAACTGCGCCACAGCGTCCAGATCGAAGCTGCCACGCTGGCATCCTGCTCGCCCTGGCTCGGTGCCGGCAGTGCCAGCGGATTGTCACCCGGATCGAAGCCGGCCTGGATGCCGGTCGGGCTCGAATAGTCCCAGGCGCGCAGGCGTGCCATCGCTTCCTGCACGCGCGGATCGGCGGCAAGAGTGGCGAGATTGCTCCAGGCGCCGTCGGCACTCGCGTTGTCATACGCGGCGGACAGGTACGGCAGCAGCAACTCTGCGTCGAGTGACTGCGTGTTGGCCTGCAACGCCTGCATATCGGCCGCGGTGATCTTGTGGCCGGCGCCGATCATCCCGGACAGCAAGCGGTCGATACGTCCGATGCGCATCGCGGACGCGCCACCCCAGTCCAGGTAGTAGATACCGCCGCCCGGCCGTGCCTGGTTCAGCGGATTGTTGTCGAGCGAAAAGCCGATCGGATCGTTGTTCGCATTGGCGAAATAACCGCTGGCCGGGTTGATCACGAACGGCATCTCGCTGGCCGGCAGGATCTCGTACGGCGTCGCCTGGTTCGGCTGCGGATGCTGCACCGGCAACCAGTCGTGGTGCGCGGCACCGGATCCGTCACGGATCAGGAACGGCGGCACGCCGCCGCCGACCGTACCGGCCTGCAGATCGGTGCGCACCGGCGCTTCGGCGCTGGTGAAGTAGGCAATGTTGCCGTCCACGTCGGCGTACGCGAAATTCTGCGAACCGAAGTCGAACCAGGTCAGCGCGTTGCGGAAGTCGGTCAGATTCGCGGCGCGATTGATCTGGCGGAAGCTTTGCAGTTCGAACGTCGCACCCCAGCCGGTGTACGCGATCGACAGGCCGGTGCTGCTGGCCGAATCGATGACCACCAGCGGGCCGTTGTTGCGCCTCGGTAGGATGACCGTGATCGCCCCGTTGAGATAGCCGATCGAATTGTCGCGCACGATGTGGTCGGCCGTGCCATCGAGCTGGTTGACGTAGTAGCTCTGGAAGATCATCTGCACCGGCTCGTCGACGCCGTTGTGCACGATCGCATAAGGCAGGCCGTAGCTGTCGAGCTTCAACGTTTCCTGGAAAGTGTCGGTGACATCGAGCGAGTTGGTCGTCGTGCCCCAGCACACGCGCTGGTTGCAGCCCTGGATCACGCCGGGCGCGCCCGGCACGGTCACGCCGGTCACGTCCATGGGCTGGGCATAGCGGCTGTCGGTCGAGTAGACATGCTGCTCGGTGAAAACCGGCGGGTAGGCCAGGCTCAGGTGCGGATCGTTCGACAGGATCGGCTTGCCCGATGCCGTGTACTGCCCGGCGACCACCCACTCGTTGCTGCCGATCGGCGTGTCGTGTCCCTGCAGCGCCTTCTGGAACAGCGGATTGCCGGCGATCGCATTGCGATAGTTCTGCGCGAGACTGATCGTCGTCGGGCTGATCTGCCCGATCGACGGCGCGCCGATTACCGACGCGGCGCCACCGATCGCGCTTGCCTGCGGCGCGCCTTGCGCGGATGCGCTGGCGCCGGGCTGGAAACCCGGAACGGTCACGCGGTCATCCGGCGGCGCGCTCCGGCGCACGTCGCCGAAGAACAGCGCCGTGCCGTCGAAGCCTGCGGCCTTGCCCGCCTGCTGGTACGCGCCGAGCTTGATCGTCGGATCGATATCAAGATCGAACGAGAGCTGGAATGCCAGGCCCTTGCCGACGGCAATCGAATCGACCGGAGTCCACGCATCGGCGTGGGTCAGGTCGAGCGCACCGTACTCCGGCGGCAGCGCATTCGACGCCAGCCAGAAGTTGACGCCGGCGCTGTACGCCGCCAGCCACCCGCGCATGTCATCGGACAAGGCGAGGTAGGTTTTCTCGGCCGCGCGGCGCAGGCCGAGCGTGCGCGCCTGTACGTCATTGGCCAGCTGCGAGGGCCCGACCAGTGCCGCCAGCGTGCCGCTGACCGCACGGCGCGTGAGATCCATTTCGAAGAACCGGTATTGCGCGTGGGCATAGCCCTGCAGGAACGCGGCATCGTTGTCCGTCGCTGCCTGGATGGTCGGCATGCCGAGCGCATCGTAGGTGATCTTGCCCGGCGCACTCAGAGCCGGCGCCGTGATCGTCGTCGCGCCGAATGCCGAAGACACGAGCGAGGCCGCAAGCCCCAGGCCGATCGCAATGGCTAAAGGTATACGACCGCAGCGGCCGCGTTGCGCGCGTACTGACATGACTCCCTCCCGTTTTTGATTCTTGGAATGAAACGACCGTTTGAGCCGGATTATGCGCTGCGCCGGGGCATGCTGGAAGCATCCGCGAGGCTTGTCGACCGATATTTTTATTTTGCAGTGCGCCAAAACGCACAGCCCAGGGCGATCCAGCCGCCGATCAGGCAGACGCCGCCGAACGGCGTTATTGCGCCGAGCATGTACGGGGCTCCCAGCGCCAATGCGAACAGGCTGCCGCAAAAGGCAACGATGCCCAGGGCGAAGGAAATTGCGCCGGCGTTGCGCCAGCGCGAGGCCGGGGCTTGCAGCACGGCGAGCAACGCGAGCGCATGCCAGAACTGGTATTCGACAGCCGTATGCCAGACCTGCAATGCCGGTGCATCGAGCACGCCGTGCAGCGCATGTGCGCCGAATGCGCCAAGCGCAACGGCAAGCGCGCCGCTTGCGGCAGCGAACACGGCAATGGCCCTTGCGGCGATCATCGATTGCGCGAAGCCCGGCGCGAGGCCGGGCTTCGGTTGCTTCACGGTTTCTGTGCCGGAGTCGCTGCT
>DATNFS010000131.1:0-24608 GCA_035606275.1 Rudaea sp. | reverse complement strand
TTGCATGTCCATTGAGAAACCGCTCTTCGGCAGAGGCGCGGACTTTGCGTCGCGGCGCAAGAAAAAGCAAGGCGCTGGTTTCGTCGAAGCGGGGGCGGCAGGGGCCGCCGCACCCCGCTTTCGGTCTGCATCGTTTCGCGCCGACGCAGGATCTTGTTGCAACCGCGCGCGTCTGTCGCCGAGCATTCCGGCCCGGAAAAAAGGGGGCCTCGCGGCCCCCTCGCTGCATCTTGCGTCACCGGCTGGCGCAGCTGCAAGCGTTGCACTTGCAGCAGCGGCATTCCACGCACGCGCATTCGATGCACTTGCAACAGGCGCAGGCTTTGTTCTCGACATTGGCAGCATTCATGACGTTCTCCTCGATTTACGGCGGGATGCCGTTGAGCGAAGATTGAGGCTTGACCCCGTGGGAAGGTCAAGCGCCTGCGCGTTGCGGCGGTCTTGATTGACCCTGCCATGGCTGGAAGGTCTAAACTTGGTGCATGACCAACCCGAGGAACCTCGCATGACCCGGCAAGCACTCCGTCCCGAACTGGCAGAGGCCAGGAAACAGGGCTTCCACAATATCGGCGAGGCTTCGTCCGCAACCGGCGTGAGCGCAAAGATGATCCGCCATTACGAGAGTGCCGGTTTGATCCCGCAGGCAAACCGCACTTTCGCCGGCTACCGGCTGTATGCCGACGCCGACCTGCACCGGTTGCGCTTCATCAAGCGGTCGCGCAACCTCGGGTTCTCGATGAAGCAGATAGAGACGCTGCTTGCACTGTGGAGCGACCAGCAGCGCGCAAGTTCGCAGGTGAAAAAGCTCGCGCAGGCGCACGCGGCGGAACTGGGTGCAAAGATCCTGGAGATGCAGGCCATGCAGCGCACGCTGATCGAATTGTCGAGACACTGCCGCGGAAACCAGCGGCCCGAATGTCCGATTCTTGACGATCTGGCTCGTTGAGGCGGGCGCTGAACAAGGACGCGCGAAGCCGAAAGCGGAGTTCCTGTCAGGCAAATCCGCAGGCCGCCGGCGGATCAGGACGGCTCAAGCGTCAGGATGCATCGCAGGCCGCCCTTTGTCAGACGCGGCCGACGATCGGAATCAGCGCTCCGGTGATCGCCTGCGCGCGATCGGACAGCAGGAAGACGATCGCGTCGCCGATCTGCTCCGGCCGCACCCAGCGCGAGAAATCCGCGTCGGGCATGTCGGCCCGGTTCGCTGCCGTGTCGATGATGCTCGGCAGCAACGCATTGACCGTGATGCCGCGTTGCTTCAGTTCCTCGGCAAGCGCTTCGGTCAGTCGTGCCACGCCCGACTTCGACGCCGCGTAGGCGCCCGTTCCGGCTGCGGCCTTTATCGCACCTGCGGCGCTGATGTTGACGATGCGGCCGCTGGCGCTCTTGAGCAGGTGCGGCAGCGCGGCCTGACTCGCCGCAACGGCCGTGCGCTCGTTCAGCCTGTACATGCGGTCCCAGGTATCGAGGCTGCCGCCTTCGATCTTTTCCCAGGCGAAGCCCCCGGCGATGTTGACTAGGGCGTCGATCCCGCCGAGCGCCGCGGCGGCGTCGGTCAGCGCCGAGTTCGCGCCCTGCGCATCGGCTAGGTCGACCCCGCCGACCAGCACGGCGTCGGCGAAGTCCGACGCTGACCTGGGCGCCGCGGCGTGGTCGAGCGCGGCGACGCGCGCGCCTTCGATCAGGGCACGGCGCACGACTGCCGTACCCAGCGCGCCGAACGCCCCGGTGATCGCGATGCGCCTGTCTTTCAGGATCATGATTGTTCTCCGTCAACCTGCATCAAATCGGCAAGTCTACGCGGGTCGGGAAGAAACGGTACCCTCCCCTGGGCCGCGGATCGTGTCAGCGACAGAAGCACCGGGCGCCAGCGGCTGCACGCCGTTGCGTCGCCGTCGACGCCGCATGCGCAATAACAGCGGATTGCGGCGGAAGGGTTCTAGGCAGGTCGAGCCTTCCTGCGCACGGCGTTGTCGATCAGTTTCGCGAGCACTGCTTCGTCGACATCGGCCAGCTTCTTGATGTAGAGGCAGCCCTTGCCGGTCGTGTACTTGCCGAGCCGTGCGAGCAGCGCGTCGGCTCCCGCAGCGTTGATCAGACTGTACAACACGATCGCCGCCTTGCGCGGCGAGAACGCGACAACGGGCATGTCGCCTTCGCGCCCACTGGCGTAGACATAGTGATTGCTGCCGAAGCCGACGATCGACGGCCCCCACAGCACGGGTTTCTTGCCGGTCGCACGCTGCATCAGGCGGACGATCGCCGTTGCATCCGCGCGTTTCTGCGGCTCGGCGATGGCGGCGATGAATTCGGCGACGCTCGCGCCTGTTTCGCGTGTCTTGTTTTCGGTCATGTTACCGGTCTCACGTCGGGCGGCAAGTCACACGGACATCGATCGAACTTCCCCGATTGCCATCGCGCCTCACGCACCTATTTCTTCAGCAGCACGCGCAGGTCGGCGAACGGATTGCTGGTGGCCGGCGCCAATGCATCTTCGGCCGCCGAGGCGGCTACGCCGGTATGGTCGATGTAACGCGAATGCTCATTGTCATGGCAGTAGACGCACAACAACTCCCAGTTGCTGCCGTCCGGCGGATTGTCGTCGTGGTTGTGGTTGCGGTGGTGCACGGTCAGCTCCTGCACGTTCGCACGCGTGAACTCGCGCGCGCAGCGGCCGCATATCCATGGATACATCTTGAGCGCACGCTCGCGATAACCCAGCGCGCGCTGCTCGGCATCGCGCCGGGCCTGCGCCACGTTGCGGTCGAACTTCTCCTGATGCGGGCCCTGCTTGTGCGTCGCCATGGCCGTAAAAGTCTAGCGCGGTCGAGGCGCCATGTCGTTAGTGGCAGGCATAACCGCGCCGCGGGGACCGGCTCGCGCCCGCAGGACAGGCGGGAACGGCAATGTCGCGCGGCAGCGCACAGCGTGGCGGCCGTGCGCCAGGGCTCCGCGCGCGATCTAAAATGTGCAATCCTTCCGCCAGCCGGCGGGCATGAAGGCGCCGTCGCAGCTTCTGCAGAAATTCCATCAGGGGATCCGTCCGATGACCTCCAAAGCATTCTTGCCTGGCGCACTGCGCTGCATGCTCCTTGCACCCTGGCTGCTGGCCGCCGCGACGGCAGCGCGGGCCGAGCTTCCGGCGATCGAACTCGAGGTTGATGCGCGCGACATCCGGCACGGCATCCAGCATGCCCATGTGATCTTGCCTGCCACTGCCGGCGAAATGCATGTCGTCTATCCGAAATGGATCCAGGGCGAGCACGCCGCGACCGGGCCGATCGTGCAGGTGACCGGCCTCAAGTTCAGGGCCGGCGAGCGCACGCTGGCGTGGACGCGCGATCCGCTCGATGCATTTGCCTTCCGCGTCACGGTGCCGGAGGGCGTTTCGGCAATCGCCGCCGACTTCGACTACCTGTCGCCGCCGGTCGGTTCCGGCGGCAGCTATGGCAGCACGCCGAACATGACGCCGCACATCGCGATCGTGCTGTTCAACCACGTGCTGTTGCTGCCCGAATCGGCCGACGCGCGCACTCTGCCGGTGCGCGCGCGCGTCCGCATCCCGGACGCATGGGCCTACGACACGCCGGCGCGCGGCGCCCGTCCGGAAGCCGGGCTCGTCGTGCTGCCCGAAATGGCGGCGGCGACGCTGGTCGATTCGCCGTTCTTCGCCGGCGAGTTTTCGCGGACCGTGCAGCTCACGCCCGGACCACGCGCGACGCGGCTCAGCCTTTTCGCCGACGCGTCGGCGGATCTGGCGATCAAGGACGAGCAGATCGCGAAAATGCGCCGTGTCGTGCACGAGGCCGTGGCGCTGTTCGGTGCGCGCCATTACGCCAGCTATGTCTGGCTCGTCGGCCTCGGCGATACGTTCACGAACAACGGCGTGGAGCATCACGAGTCCACCGACATTCGCCTGCCCGAATCGCTCTATGCAAAACCGGAATTCATGCAGCGCTGGGCGTCGATTTTCGCGCACGAATACGTGCATTCCTGGAACGGCAAGTATCGGCGGCCGGACGGGCTCACGCGCAGCAACTTCCAGGAACCGCTCGAAGACGACCTGCTGTGGGTATACGAAGGCATGACGCGCTACCTCGGCGACTTCGTGCTGCGCGGCCGCGCCGGTTTCGGCTCGCCGGAGTTCATGCGCGAGTACCTGGCCTTCATCGCCGCGCAGCAGGACCGCCTGCGTCCGGGACGCGCCTGGCGCCCGCTCGCCGACACGGCAGTCGGCGTTCCGGCGTTCGGCGACGCACCGGATGAATGGAGCGGCGAGCGCCGCGCGCTGGATTATTACCCCGAAGGGGCGCTGATCTGGCTCGAGGCGGACACGCTGGTCCGCACGCGCAGCGGCGGCAGGCGCTCGCTCGACGATTTCTGCCGTCGTTTTTTCGGCGGCTCGGACAGCGCACCGGAAGTACGCGCCTATTCCCGCGCGGACATCGTCGCCGCGTTGAATGCGGTCGAAGCATACGACTGGGACGCGTTCCTGCGCACGCGCGTCGAACAGGTGCAGCTGCGCGCTCCGCTCGGCGGCATTGCCGCCGGCGGCTGGACGCCGGTGCAGAACGACCAGCCGAACGCCTATCTCGATGCAGTCGCAAAGGTTACGAAAAACCCGGATTTCTCGCACTCGCTCGGCTTCTGGGCCAAGGACGACGGGAAAGTCGTCGACGTGGTATACGGATCGCCGTCCTTCGCCGCGGGACTCGCGCCGGCAACGAAGCTGATCGCGATCGGCGGCCGCAAGTGGAGCGAGGATGCGGCGAAGGAGGTAATTGTTGCCGCCGAGCGTGACGCAGGCCCGATCGACCTGATCGTCGAAAGCGGCGACCAGGTGCGCACGCTGCGCGTCGACTGGCACGGCGGCCTCGCCTATCCGCATCTTGCGCGCGATCCGCGGCAACCCGACCTGATCTCGCGCATCATCACGCCACGCAGCGCCGTGAAGGACTGATATCGGCGCGACGCGGGCAGGAACTTGCGCCGGGGCATCTGACGGCAGACCGTCGCAAAACGCGGCAGGCGCGTGACGTACCTGATCACCGCGCTATCCCCTGCATCGCTGCGTCGTGTTCGCGTTGCCGCATGGAAGCGGCGCAGTCGCGTGCAAAGTACCGTTCAGGATACCCGGCGTAATTTTTCCGGCGGCGAACGCGGCGGCCCGCCATGCCGTCGTTCCCCCGGAAGCACCAGCAGTGCGGAACATTTTTTTGAAGGAGAACACCATGCCACGCGGAGACAAGTCAGCCTACACACCCGAACAGCGACGCAAGGCGCGCCACATCGAAGAAAGCTACGAGGATCGCGGCATCAGCGAAAAGGAAGCGGCGGCGCGCGCCTGGGCCACCGTCAACAAGCAGAGCGGCGGCGGCGAGAAGTCCGGGTCCGGACGCGGGAAATCCGCCGGCAGCAAGGCCGCCGCACGACGCGATTCGGCCCGGCGCGCGGTCGCCACGAAGCACGGGCATTCGCCGAATCGCGGCCACGCGGCGCAGCGCAAGAATGCGGCCGGTAAAACCGCAAAGCGGAAGCGCTCCACCTAGATTCGGCATCGCCGGAAATCATTGCCGCCGGCTCGGCCGTTCAGGATCGCGCGGGCAATCCGGCCCTGCGCATTGCGGAAACGCGGAAGCGCGCGTTGCCGAAACAGCCGCTGAACGCCGCGCCCGGCGGCGCATGGCGCCAGCTTTCCGTGTGCTGAACGGGTTGCCTGCGCTCCTCGCCGACGCAGTTGGCATTCAGTGCCGTGGTGCTTAGATAGGACTCGACGGCAATGTGCCGGATCAGTCATGCGCCGCAGCGCGGGAGACAGCAATGAGCACGGGTCAAATGGGCCAACCGCGCACAATGCGCGGCAAGAGGAGTCGAGCCATGTATACAATGCAACGTTTTCTGGTCACCATGATCGGCGCCGCGCTCGCGTCGGCGGCCGGCGCGCAGGCGCTGCCTTATCAGGGCAATCCGGACGAAGCGCCGAATGCGCCGGCAAGCGCCGGCCAGGCGCAGGTCGACCCGCCGGCACGCGTGGCGCGCCTCGGTTATCTTTCCGGCAGCGTCAGCTTCACGCCGGCCGGCGAGAGCGATTGGGTGCAGGCGCAACTCAACCGTCCGGTCGTCACGGGCGACAAGTTGTGGACCGACGCCGGCGCACGCGCCGAGCTGCAGATCGGTTCATCGACGATCCGACTCGACCAGAGTTCGAGCTTCGATTTCCTGAATCTCGACGACCAGCTGGCGCAGATGGAGCTGACCCAGGGCGCACTGAATCTCGATGTGCGCCGCCTGCGTGGCAATGAGACGTACGAGATCGACACTCCCACGATCGCGTTCGTTGCCAACCGCGTTGGCGATTACCGCATCGACGTCAATCCGGCGGGCTACACCGTCGTGACCGCGCGCCGCGGCGGCGGCGACGCGATCGGGGAAGGCGGCAAGCGCGTCAGCATCGAGGAAGGCCAGTCGGTGCGCTTCAACGATTCGCAGTTGAACGACTACCAGGTCAACCAGATCGGCACGCCGGACACCTTCGACAATTTCGCGAACGCGCGCGACCAGCGCTACGCGCAGGCGGCGCCGAACGACTATGTCTCCGAAGACGTCGTCGGCTACGAGGACCTGAACCAGTACGGCACCTGGGACGATGCGCCGGACTACGGCCATGTCTGGTACCCGAATGAAGTCGCGGCCGATTGGGCGCCCTACCATGACGGCAGCTGGACTTGGGTCGATCCGTGGGGCTGGACCTGGGTCGACAATTCGCCGTGGGGCTACGCACCATTCCACTACGGCCGCTGGGCCTACATCGGTTCGCGCTGGGGCTGGGTGCCGGGTCCGGTCGATGTTGCGCCGGTCTACGCGCCGGCGCTCGTCGCCTTCGTGGGCGGCAGCGGCTTCAGCGTCGGCTTTTCGATCGGGGGGCCGATCGGCTGGTTCGCGCTGGGACCGCGCGACGTCTATTTCCCCGGCTACCACTGTGGCCGCAGCTATTTCGATCGCCTCAACTACGGCGGAACTCGGTTCGTCGATCGCGGCGTGATCAACAACTACTACGGCAACTGGTCGAGCGGCCGCCTGAACTATGCGCAAATCAACTATGCGAACCGCACCGCGCCGCGTGCGCTGGCCGCGATGACCGGCAGCGCCTTCGTCGCAGGTCGATCGGTACGCTCGGCATCGATCGCGGTGAACAACCGCACGTTTGCGAACGCGCGCGTGCTGCCACGCGCCACGCTCGCGCCGACGCGCGAGAGTCTGGTTTCCGGGCGCGGGCGGGCCACGGCACCGCCGCAGGCAGCCTTCAATCGCAACGTGATTGCGGCGCGCCAGCCACCCGCGGCGAAACCGTCGTTTGCGCAACGCCAGGCGTTGCTGCAGAAAAACGCCGGCCAGCCACTGACGACCAGCCAGATGCGCACGCTTGCCGCACATCCGGCCAACGCGCGCGCCAGTCAGGCGAGCGCGAACGTTCGCGTGGTCGGCAATCGCGGGCCGCAAATCAGTGCACGCGCCGGCCAGCAGGCGGCTAGCGATCGCGCTTCAGCCGCGAACCAGGTTCGCAGTGGCGGCACATCGTCGAGCCGCGCGCCGCAGATGAACCGTTCACCGCAGCAGGCCAATGCGCAGTACCTGCGCTCGGCCGGCTTCGCCCATCATGGCGTGGTGCCCGGCTCCGAACGCTCGACGACGGCCGAAGCCAGTCGCTCCTTTGCGAATGCGGCGGCGCGCACGGCTGCCCGCGGCACGGAACGGGTGGAGAACCGGACCGCGTTCCCGGCGGGCGGCTCGCGCACGGCCGGCAACGATCGCAGCGCGCGTGCGCAAGGCCACTTGAACTCATCGACCTTCGCGCACCAGTCGGGCGGCACTCGGACATCGCCGCCGACGCGCGGCAACGCGGCAGCCGGCGAAAGGGCTTCACGCGTCGTGACTCAGCGCTCCGCCGCGACGAATGAGTTGCGCAACGGCAGCAGCATGCGCACGCAGAACGCGCGATCCATGGCTGAACGTTCGCGTGCGACCGAGTCGTCGCGTTCGCCGGGTTTCGGCGGCAATCGTCAAACCGGCAGCGCGCAACAAGCGACCGTGCAGCGAGCTCCCCTGCAGCGCGCGCCGAACCCGCGCGTGGAATCGGCTCGCGAGCGCCCGGCTTTCACCCAGCGCTCGACTCCGGTTCAGCGATCGGTGCCGGTGCGTGAAACGCAACGCAGCGCGCCACCGCGGCCGATCGCCCGGACTCAACCGATGGAACGCGCTGCAACGGCGACCCCGCGCAGTGCGCCGATTCAGCGCAGCGAGCCGCCGCGGGCACAGCAGCAGGTGGTCCACTCGTCACCTCAGCAACGCGCCCCACGCCAGATGGCGCGGCAGGCGCCGCAACAGGGCCAGCCGCACGGGAACGACCGGAAGCGGGACAAGGATGGTGGCGGCCGTCCGTAATTCCGTATGACGGAAGTTCCAGCGCCGACATCTCGAAGGAAGAAGGATCGCGTAAGAGCCACGGACGGCCTGCGGTGCCTCGCAACCGTCGGATGCGCGACGGTTCACCCTGCCGACGGCGCACGCCGTTCAGGCCAAAATCGGATTGCCTCGCAACGCGGCTTCGCGACGACCGGCAGTGTCCAGAAGTGGTGGTCGATCAGCGCAGCTGGCTGTCCTTGCTGCCGCGGCGGTTGTAGCCGCTGAAAGCGGCCTCTTCCTTGTCACGGGCTTCCTGGCACGACACGCACAGGCGTACCCCGGGCACAGCCTTGCGTCGTGCCGCGGGAATCTTCGCGTCACATTCCTCGCAACGCGCGAGACTCGGGCCTTTCGGCGCCTTGCTGCGCGCGCGCTGGATCGCGTCCTTGATCGTCGCGTCGATCTGGTCCTGAACGGCATTGTCGCCTGCCCAGCCGGTAGCCATTGTCGTTCCTGAGCGTGTCAGAGTTCGGTGAATGATGGGGTCGAACGCGGCCTGGAACAAGTTGTGTTGCCAGGCCGGCCGCAGCAGGCGTCCGAATGCATGGGGCCGGCAAACTCCGTGTCCGTCTCTGGGCGCAGCCGTCCGACAGGGGTATCACAATCTCTTAACGATCGAATATGGCAACTTGAAATTGCCCTGCGCGGCGGCCGGCGAAACGCAGGCATCGCGCGGTCTCCCGGACAGACGATCGAAGGAAAAAACATGTCGCGCAAAGATTCGTGCCGCATTCTTGCGCTGAGCGCCGTTGCCCTGTTTGCCGCATCGGCCGCGCATGCGCAGAACACGCCGGTTACGGTCAGTGTCGATGCGAACGCCAACCGGCATGCGATCAGCACGCTGGTCTACGGCGTCGCGTATGGCACGTCGACCACTCTGGCCGACCTCAACAGTCCGCTCAACCGCTACGGCGGCAACAATGCCTCGCGCTACAACTGGCAGCTCAACGCCGACAACCGCGATTTCGACTGGTATTTCGAAAGCATTGCCGACACGAGCGCGGTCGCCGGCGAACGTGGCGATACGTTCATCTCGCAGAGCAAGGCCGGCAACGCGCAGGCGATGTTGACGCTGCCCATGCTCGACTGGGTCGCGAAACTCGGCGCAAACCGCGGAAAACTCGCAAGTTTCTCGCAAGCAAAGTACGGCGCGCAGACCGGCAATGACGCGCAGTGGTATCCGGATGCCGGCAACGGCGTGCTGAAAGCAACCGGACAGAACATCACCGGCAACGATCCGAACGACGCCAACTTGCCGAACAGCACGACGCTGCAGCAAGGCTGGGTGCAGCACCTGGTTTCGCAATGGGGCAATGCGTCCGGTGCAGGCCTGAAGTACTACATCCTGGACAACGAACACAGCATCTGGCAATCGACGCATCGCGACGTGCATCCGGTCGGCGCGACGATGGATGAAATCAGGCAGCGCATGATCGACTACGCGACGATGGTCAAGAACATCGACCCGGCGGCAACCGTTGTCGGCCCCGAGGAATGGGGCTGGAGCGGCTACTTCTACTCGGGCTACGACCAGCAGTACGGCGCCGCGCACAACTGGTGCTGCTACCCGGACAAGGCAGCGCATGGCAACTGGGATTACCTGCCGTGGCTGCTGGATCAGCTGCATCAGAACGAAGTGTCAACCGGCAAGCGTCTGCTCGACGTGTTCTCGGTGCACTGGTATCCGCAGGGCGGCGAATTCGGCAACGACACGTCGACGACGATGCAGCTGCTGCGCAACCGGTCGACGCGTTCGCTGTGGGACCCGAATTATGTCGACGCGACCTGGATCAACGACAAGGTGCAGCTGATTCCGCGCATCCGCAACTGGGTCGCGACGTACTACCCGGGCCTGCAGACTGCGATCACCGAATACAACTGGGGCGCCGAAAGCCACATCAACGGCGCGACCACCCAGGCGGATATCTACGGCATCTTCGGCCGTGAAGGCCTCGACATGGCGACGCGCTGGACCACGCCCGATCCGTCGACGCCGACCTACAAGGCGATGAAGCTCTGGCGCAACTACGACGGCAACAGATCGACGTTCGGCGACACCAGTGTCTCGGCATCGGTGCCGAATCCGGACAACCTGTCGGCGTTCGCGGCAACGCGCGCAGCCGATGGCGCAATGACCGTCATGGTGATCAGCAAGGTGCTGACCGGCGCGACACCGGTCACGGTAAGCCTCGCCAACTTCGCAGCAGCGGGCGTCGCGCAGGCCTGGCAATTGACATCGACGAATGCGATCACGCGCCTTAGCGACGTGAATTTCAGCGGCACGAGTTTCGCAACCTCGGTGCCTGCGCAGAGCATCACGCTGTTCGTCGTGGCCGGCGGCACACCGAACACGCCACCCACCGCAGCCATCAGCGCCAATCCGGTCAACGGCACCGCGCCGCTGGTCGTATCGTTCAGCGGCGCCGGCTCGAACGACCCGGACGGCTCGATCGCCGGGTACGCGTGGACATTCGGCGACGGCGGCACCGCATCGGGAGTCAGCGCGTCGCATACGTACGCGGCCGCCGGCACGTACTCGGCCAAGCTGACCGTCACCGACAATCGCGGTGCGACCGGCTCGGCGACGACCACGATCACGGCGACGGCCGACACGTCGACAATCAATGCACCGTCCGGGCTGTCGGGATCGGCATCGAAACCCGGCACGCTGAGCCTGCGCTGGACCGACAATTCGAACAACGAACAGGGCTTCTACGTCGAGCGCGCACCCTCCAGCACAGGCGTTTTCACCCGCGTCGCGACGACCGCCGCAAACGCGACAACGTACTCCGGCTCGAGCGTAGCGTCAGGCACGTATCTGTTCCGCGTGCAGGCGTTCAATACGACGACGGGCCGCGTATCCGCGTATTCGAACCAGGTGAGCGTCAAGATCAAATAGTGCCGGCGGCACGACCGAGACTCGCTTCGTCTGAGCGAGTCTCGGACTCTTGTATCGCTGGGTGCGCCGAGTCTTGTTCCCGATAAAGGCGCTGGATCCCGGCTTTCGCCGGGACGACGCTTCGTTGCGGATCGCGAGGCGGACTGATCACAAATTCGCAGGCTCGGCTGAGCGCACCGAAGCCCCACGACGATGCGCACGCCAACACACGTCGGCGTGCGCAGCGCCAGTGTCAGCCGCGCTCCTGCGCTCGCGCTGCGGCGATCAGGCCGGAAAGTTCGCGCACCATTGACAGCTTCTGCACTTCGGCCGACTCGCCGGCGATCAGCTTGGCTGCTTCGGCCAGCTCTGCCTCGCGCTTCGTGCGGCCCTCGGCGTCCGTGCCGCGCGCCGTCGCATCGACAAAAAGAGCGTAGGCGTAGTCGCGCCGGAATGAAGTGCCGTGTGCGCCACCCTGTTGTTCTTTTTCGTAATATTCAAGTGCGGGCTGAAGGATCGTTCGCGTTTCGTCGCCCCGTCCCTGCAGCGCAACCGCGTGCGCCAGCATGGCCTCGTTGCGTGCGGCGAGTTCCCGCGGGTCGCTCTGGAAGCCGGGGTCAATTGGCAGCGCGGCAAGCTGGCGCGCCAGCGTCTCGGCTTGTGCACCATGGCCAAGTCGAATCGCACTCATCACTGCAGTGGTCAGGTTGTAGCGCAGGTTGCTGTGGCGCGTCCTGTCGAAATTCGGGTTCTTGCCTTCGACTTTGATCTGCTCGACACGATCGATCACGGAAGTGGCACTCGTGAAGGCGGCGTCCGTGCTGCCTTCAAGCAGCAGCACGCGGCTACGGAGGCCATCAGGAGAAGTCGCGATAATCTGCCGCCGCGGATCTTCCGCTGCGAAGGTCCCGGCGAGGTCGTCCAGGTCCTTGGCAAATGCCTGCAGCGATTGTTGCGCCGCGGCCTTGTCGCCCAGCATTGCCTGCATTGCAGCGACATTCAACCAGCGCGCAAACAATACAGGACCGAGACTGGAAGGCCTGCGCTTGTCCTGCGCCAACGCCATCAGCGAATGATAGGTGGCGAGTGCCTGCGTGACTTCGCCACGTTCGAACTGCAGGTCAGCGACCTGCTGCAGACCCTGCGCCCACCAGCTCCAGGTCGTAAGGTCGGCAGGGTTGAAGCGCACGAAGTCCTCACCGGCTTTCGCTGCGCGCGCGGCGTAGTCGGCCGCGGCAGAATCGTCGTGCCGGCGCTCGGCCAGCGTACCGAGCAGATTGGCGGCAAAAAACCGGTTGGCCAGCGAGCGCAGATCCCCCGGACGCTGCACGAGCACCTTCTCGGTCAACTCGTAGACCTGCGACTCGACCTTCTGCGCTTCGTCGGCACGCCCCAGGTCCAGCAAGTGACGTGCTTCGGAATCCGAGACGTCGGCATATCCCGACGCCGCATTGAGGTTCGACAGATCCAGCGCGCCGAGTGCTTCCAGAATCTTGAGTGCTTCCTGGCAGGTAGCAACGGCAATTTCCTTCGGCTGCATGTGGCTGAGGATGTTGAGCGTGTCCGCGTACGCCTGCCGGACCTGCCGCGGAGCATCCGACACCTGCGCGAGTGGACGCAGCAGATCCGCTGCCTGGTTCAGTTGCGCGGCCGTGCCGCGCCCGTTGAACAACGCGCTTTGTCCCTGGTTGTAAAGCGAGAGTGCCAGCCCGTAGGTCACCGCTTCGCCGTTGTTTCCCGACGCCCGCAACTTCTCGAACTGCGCCTGGGCCTCGCCGAACAGCTTGTACGCCGTATCGACTTCGCCGCGCGCGTTCAACGCAGCAGCTTCACGCACCATCGCCATCGCGCGAAACGTTTCGGTCTGCGGCGTGATCAGTTCCTTCGGCAGGCCGTCGTAATAGTTGACCGCGGTATGCGCCAGCCGGCCGAGCGTGTCGAGCTGTCCGGTCGGTTCGAGCTCCGTATAAAAATCGTCAATCAGGAACGCGACGAGCTTTTCGGCGTCGCCACGCGCGTGCTCGGCGAGCTGGCGCGACTTTTGCGCCTCCGCGTCGGCGGCGCGCGCGCGACCCAGATTGATCCAGCCGAAGACCGCGCCGGCAATCGCAATGACCATCAGCACGGCACACACGCTGGCGACCATGCGCGCGCGCACCAGGGCGGCGTGCGAAGCGGCCTCGCGCGCCTGCTGCGCGGCAAGCTGCCGTTGCGCCTCATCGCGCGCTTCGCGCTCGTGGCGCAGGTTGCGGCTCGACTGCACGACGCTGCACAGCACGTCGTGGGTCAGCTCGACGCGGCGCATGTCGAGCCGTTCCTCGATGCGCAGCAGGCGCCGGTCGACCAGCTTCGCCAGTGAATCGGGCGCGGCACCGACCGCGGCCAGAGCCTTGTTCACGCGTTCTTCGGCGAGGCTTTCGCGGTAGCCTGATTCGGTCAGCAGATCGTCCTCGATCACGCGACGCACGCCGGCGGGCTGGTCGGCAAGCGTGCGTTCGTAGAACTCTGACAAAATCGTCTCGCGCGAGCCGGCCAGCAGGTCGGCGGAAATTTCCGCACGGCCCTGTGCCTGCCGCACCGTGTTCAATTCACGGCAGATCAGGCTCAGCAGCGAGGGCTCGACCTCCGCGTTGATGAGCTCCGAACCGCCAGCGACGAAACGCACGATCGACTCGGCGACTTCCTGTGAGACGAGCTTGCCGCCCGGCTTGACCACGGCGCTCAACGCCTGTGCGCCGGTCATGCGCGCCAGGCGCATGCGGTTCTGCGTGATCGACGGCATGATGCCCTTCACGCCTTCCAGGTGCGCCAGATAATCCTCTCGCAACGCGATCAGGATGCGGTAGTCGGCACGCGCGAAGTCGAATGCCTCGGCAGCATTGTCGTCATGTTCTAGGCGTTTCTCGAGCGCCGCTGGCGGCCGGTTCTCGACCAGGTCGGCAAGGTCCTCGAGAAATTCCTTGGCACGCATGCGCCCGGCGTCATCGGCCTGGCCGAGCGTGAAAATTTCCTCGAACTGGTCGAAGATCAGCAGCGGCATCAGCACGTTGCCGTTCGCGTCGCGCAGCAGGTCTTCGCGATGATGCAGGAACTCCCACAGCGACTCGCCCTCGATCGCGGTGCCCGGCCGGGTCCAGTGGCCGGCTGCGGCGGTCGCCTTGAAGATCGCCTGCTTGATCTGTTCCGACGGCGGCGGCGATCCGGGCGCGTAGTCGATGCGCACGTAGACCGGGCAGAACCCCTCGTCGCGCAGGCGCGGCACTAGCCCGGCGCGTAACAGCGAGGTCTTGCCGAGCCCGGACTGGCCGAACAGCACGGTCAGCGGCTTGCGCTGCACGCGGCGCGCAAGCTCGGCGGCTTCCTCTTCGCGGCCGTGGAAGTAGGCGCGCGTCTCTTCCGAATACGAGAAAAGTCCCAGCCACGGATTTTGCGGATCTATCGCCACGACGGCGCCGCTCCCGCTGTCGGCCGCGCTCATGACCGCCTCGCGCTGAACAGGTCCTGCAGCCGGCGCAGGAACTCGGGCGGCGGCTCGCCGCCGGGCAGGCGCACGATGTGCACGGCCTTGAACTGCTCGGGCACGAGTGCTTCGACTTCAGGGGTATCGTCGATGCAAACCGGCAGCATGAACACCGCGCCCTCGGCGATGTTGCGCGCACGATCGACGGCGTAGCTCCACTCACGACGGAAGTACGCTTCGTGGCGACGCTGGGTATTGGCCGAGATCACCGGCACGAAGAAACTGCAACGACCGATGTTCGCGCGTATCTTTCGGTCGTAGTCGTCGCCGCCTTCGAGGCGGTCGAGATCGAACCAGGTCGTCAGTCCCGCGGCGTCTAGTGCGGCCTTCAGGTGCTGCACGGCAGGCAGGTCTTCGCGAGCGTAGCTGATGAAGATCGCGTTCTCCGGCATCTCGCGCGCCGGCGGCATGAAACGTTGCGGCGCGCTGCCGGCGCCTGGCGCCGGCGTCGCCGGGCGCTGGCGCTGCGACCAGCGCCGGTGCAACTCGGCAACGAACGCCTCGGCACCGCCGTAGACGCGCGTGCGCACGCTGACCTGCTGCAGGAACGCGACGAGGCGGCCGTCCTGCATCGTGTGGTCATCGGCGAAGACTTCGCTGACATCGCGCGGATCGGACAGGCGCTTGCGCTTGGCCATGCGCAGGAACAGGCGCGCCAGCCAGTTCGAGAAATCGCTGCCGATCAGCAGCAAGTGATTGTGCTCGAGCTCATGGAAGAGTTTTTCCGGCGTCAGGTGCTCGGACTGCAGCGCGCAGATGAACTCGAGCATGTCCTCGTCGGAGACGACATACGTCGGCGACGCGGAAAGCCGGCCGAGCAGGTGGTAGATGACGGTGCGCTGCAACTGGCTGCGCTCGACCGGCAGGTCGGCGACGCGGTTTGGCGCATAGGCGATGACGTCAGCCGCGGTCTGGCCGCCGTAGCGCTCCAGATTGATCGCATTCTCCAGCAGCGGATCGAACGTCGTCGTCACGAACAGGTCGAAGTCGGTGATCTGCGCCAGCTGCCGCAGCGCCGGCGGCGGCTCGAACTGCACTTCGCGCATGATCGAACGCAGCCGCGTGTAGGCTTCCTCGCGCCGTCCGCGCTGGCCGAGGTAGCAGCACAGCACATCGTTGAGCGTCAACGGCGTCGGAAGGCCGACCGTATCGACCGACAGGCGCACGGCGAGTTTTTCCGCCAGCCATTCATACAGCGGACGCAGGCCGCGATCGGTCTGCACGCGCAGCAGGTCGGGCCCGATGATCGGGATGACGCGCCGTTCCTCGATGTAGTTGAGCAGATCGTCCCAGGCATCCTCATCGAATGACTGCGGCGAAGCGGAGGTGGCAAGACTGATCGTCATGGTTTCCCTTGTTCGGAAAACATGCGGCGCGCCGGTCACAGCCGGATCGGCGAATACCGCGGGCGCTGAAATACGCGCTCCCCTGCGTGCCGCACTCAGCCTGCGACACGTCCCGGCTAGTGTAGCAATTCTGCCGGCTTGTCCCCACTGCGACGGGAATCGGGCCGGCCAGCAGCGGCAGGCCGGGAATCACCGGCGAACGGCCGGTGCGCGGCGACGATGCCGTCCGCCGCGTGCCGACGCGGTACTCTATCGGCGATGGCCAGACACAGCGCCGGAATCCTGCTCTACCAGCGCCGCGCGGGTGAATTGATGGTGCTGCTTGCGCATCCGGGCGGACCGTTCTGGCGCCGCCGCGACGCCGGTGCCTGGACGATCCCGAAGGGCGAATTCGATGCCGCGGAATCGGCCGAGGACGCTGCACGCCGGGAATTCCGCGAGGAACTCGGCGTCGCCGCGATCGGGGAGCTGCAGCCGCTCGGCGAAATCGTGCAGAAAGGCGGCAAGCATGTCGTCGCCTTCGCGCTGGAAGGCCGGTTCGATGTCGCGACGCTGAGCAGCAACACGTTCGATCTGGAATGGCCGCCGCGCAGCGGAACCGTACAGGCATTCCCGGAAATAGACCGGGTCGAGTGGATGACTCTGCCGGTCGCGCGCGGCAGGATCCTGCCGGCGCAGGCCGTCCTGCTCGATCGGCTGGCGGCTCTGGGATGAAGCACGCCGATCCGGCCGCACGGGCCGCGCCGGCGACTGTTCAGTCCGAATAGCTGTCGACACCCAGTTCGCGCAGGATCGCCGCGCGCAATTCCTGCACCGGGGCACCGGAAAGCTTGCGCGGATGCGGAAAAGGTACATCGAAGCTCGCCTGGATGGTCGTCGGGCGGCTCGAGAGCACGATGACGCGATTGGCGACGTGGATGGCTTCCTCGACGTCGTGCGTGATCAGCAGCACGGTGTGGCGCTCCTGCGCGAGGATGCGCAGCAGTTCGTTGCGCATGCGCAGGTGCAGCAGCGCGTCGAGGGCCGAAAACGGTTCGTCCATGTACAGAATTTCCGGCTTGACCACCAGTGCCCGTGCGAGCTCCGCGCGCTTGAGCATGCCGCCGGACAGCTCGTGCGGATAGCGGTTCTCGAAGCCCTTCAGGCCGACCATCTCGGCGTAGTGATCGGCGAGCTGCTGCTTGTCGCCGTGCTCGCCGCCGTTGAGCCCGAACATCAGGTTCTGCTGCACCGTGAGCCACGGAAACACCGAGCCGGCCTGCGAGATCAGGATGCCGCGCGAGCTCGGCCGCGTCTGGACCATGCCGTCGATGCGGACCGTGCCGCGATCCGGCGGATCGAATCCGGCGACGATGTTCATCAAGGTCGACTTGCCGCACCCCGATGGACCGACAATCGCGACGATGTCGCCGTCCGCGACCTCGAAGCTGATCCTGTCGAGCACATGCAACGCGCCCTGCTCGGTGGCGAAACTCTTGCCGACGCCGTCGACGCTGATCCGGGGCGCCATGATCGGAGCACCGCCCGAGGATGCCTTCCTAGTGGACATAACGCCACCTGACCATTTTCAAGCCTTCCAGCAGGCGCATCACCCTGTCCAGCAGCAGGCCGATCAAGCCGATGATGATCATGCCGGCGACGACCAGGTCATAGCGGTTGCCGGCGTTGCGCGAGTCGATGATCAGGTAGCCCAGTCCCGAGTGCAGCGCGATCATCTCCGCCGCGACCACGACCAGCCACGCCACGCCCAGGCCGATACGCATGCCGACGATGACCTGCGGCAGCACGGCCGGAATCACCACCTGGCGGAACAGCGTGGCGCGCGAAACGCCGAAATTCGCCGCCGCACGCAGATAGCGCTTCTCGATCGTGTGCACGCCGGCAACGGTCTGCACGACCATCGGAAAGACCGAAGAAATGAAGATCAGGAAAATCGGCGACACGTCGCCGACGCCGAACCAGAGGATCGCGATCGGAATCCACGCGATCGGCGATATCGGCCGCAGCATCTGGAACAGCGGATTGAGCGTGACGTACGCGCCTTTCACCCAACCCATCCACAAGCCGAGCGGCACGGCGACGAGCACGGCAAGGCCGAATCCGACGCCGACGCGGAACAGCGATGCGCCGATGTGCTGCCAGAGGGTGCCGTCGCGGATCAATTCTGCCGTTCCGGTGACCACCTGCCAGGGTGTGGGAAATACCACGCTCGCGCTAACGACGACGACGGTCCACCAGACTCCGATGATGAGCGCCATCACGGCGACCGATGGCAGCACGCGCTTCACCGCGATCATGCGACCGCATCCCACAGCCTGACCGCACGCCAGCGCAGGCGCGCCCACGGCGACAGCGGCTGCGGTTCGACCACGATCGTCATCTGGCCGCTCAGATGCGCCGTGCACGCGAACGCATAGCTCGAAGCGACCTCGAACGGCAGGCGGAAACTCTGTCCCGGCATCATGATCGTCGGGCCGAACACCTGCGGCACATCGTCGAGGTTGCGCAGCAGCAGCACGTCGCGCACGCCGAGCGTGAGGCGGATCTGCGACGGCAGGATCTCGACCTTGTCGCCCGACATGCGCCGCGCCCACGTGCCCCTGGGAATTTCGAACACTTCTTCACGCGAGGCAAACTGGACCGGCTTCAGCGCCGCCCACGCGAGCACGCCCAGCACGCCGGCCACAAGCGCAATCGCAAGCGCATGCCGGCGCGGGAATTTCATGGTGCCGCCAACAGGATCTTCAGATCGTGGATGTAGTCGTCGGCCGGATGGCCGAACGGCATCAACGCACGCAGGCGGCCGGCCCGATCGATCAGGTAGACGAAGGACGAATGCGTGTAGCTGCCATCGGGACCGGCGACCTTCTGCGCAGCGATGCCGTAATCCTTGCGCACCGCGGCCAGCTGCTGGTCGCTGCCGGTGCCGCCGATGAAGGTCGGGTCGAACGCCGCCAAATATTTCTTCATGCGCGGCGCGTCGTCGCGCTCCGGATCAACCGTGATGTAGACCACCTGCAGATCGGCCGCCTGCGCACCGAGCTTCTTGTGCGCTGCCGCCAGTGTTCCGAGCGTGACCGGGCAGACCGCGGCACAGGACGTGAAGCCGAAGCCGAGCAGGACGACCTTGCCGCGATAGCGGCTCAGTTTCAGCGCCGATCCATCCGACCCCTGCAGCGTGAAATCGGGCGCCGCTCGCGGCGGATCGAACACGCCGGCTTTCAATGTCGCGCTTTCGTCGCCACGCACGGACGCCGCGCCGGCGAGCAGGCATGCCACCAGCAGAATCGTTCGTTTCATGTGGCTCGCACCGTCCTCAAAGCGCGATCTGCGCCGCGTTCGCGCGGCGCGCGAACGTTTCGTCGACGTAGGTCTCATACGCGATCGGATGCTTGATCGTCCCCGCCTCGACCGAAAGCTGCATCAGGTCCTCGAACTCGGCGCGGATCATGCGCAGGTCGCCGTAGGTGATGCGGTCGGTGGGGTTCTCCATCACGAACTGGAGGATCTTCGGATCCTGGTTGAAGAACTCGCGGCCGGCTGCGATCGCGACCGCCTTGTCGCGATTTGCCTGCTGCGCATCGAGCCAGGCGCCCGCGCCGAGCACGTGATCGACCAGGTCCTGGACCAGCGCGGGCTTTTCGGCGATGAGTTCCTCGCGCACGGTCAGCACGCAGCAGATGTAGTTGCGCCACTCGTCGCGCGTCATGCGCAGCGGGCGCGCATAGCCTGCGCTTTGCGCTGCGGCGCCGAACGGCTCGCCGGTGCAATACGCATCGACCGCGTTGGCGTACAGCGCCGCCGGCATGTCGGGCGGCGCCATCTCGATGATCTCGACATCGGCCGGCGTCATGTTCTCCCGGGCGAGCATCTTGCGCAGGAACAGGAAATCCACGGCAAACCGGCTCGGAATGGCGATGCGCTTGCCGGCCAGCTGTCTGAAGTGCTGGTACGGCGATTCGGTGCGCACCATGATGACCGCGCCGGAACGGTGGCCGAGCGAAACGATCTTGACCGGAATCTTCCGGTCGGCCAGGTCCATCACCAGCGGCGCGAGCATGTACGCCGCCTGGATACGGCCCGTCATCAGCGATTCCTTGATCTCGGGCCAGCCATTGAATTTGCTGTACTCGTAACGGAAGGCCGCTTCGCCGGCCGTTGCCTTGTTGGCCATGTCGCGCGCGACGCACGCCACCGGCAGGGTAAGATTGCAGGTGACCGGCAGCCCGCCGACTTGCAGCGGTCCTGCCTTGCGGTCCGCACAGGCGACCAGGCTGAACGGGAGCGCAGCCGCCAACGTGGCCTGCAGGAACTGCCTGCGTCCAATCCTGCTTGCGGTCACCACCAGCGCCAGACCCCTCGTCGCCACCCTGGAACGGGTCATTCTAGCGGAAGGCGGCCGGCGCACGCGAAGCCGGCCTGCTCCGGCACGCTCGTCGTGGCGCTCCGCGTGTCCGTCAGGCGCGGAGACTCACCCGTCAGCGCGTTGCCGCAAACGCCATCTCGAACGAACGGCGGCGCGCCACGTGATCGAAGATGTTCGCCGTGATGATCAGTTCGTCGGGGCGGTGGCGCGCGATGAAGGCATCGATGCCGCGGCGCACGGTATCCGGCGCACCGATCACCGCGCAGGCAAGCGCATTGTCGACGCCGGCTTTTTCCTGTGGCGTGCAATAGCTGTCGATCGCGGCGGCAGATGCCAGCGGCGGCGGCACCAGGCCGGGCCGCCCTCGACGCAGATTGACGAACGCCTGTTGCTGCGTCGTGAAAAGGCGCGCGGCTTCCGCATCGTCGTCTGCAGCAACGACATTCAGGGCCAGCATGACATGCGGGTGCGCAAGACGCGTCGACGGCCGGAATTCGCGGCGGTACAGGTCGAGGGCATGCCCGAGCGCATCCGGCGCAAAATGCGACGCGAACGCGTACGGCAGCCCGAGCATCGCAGCCAGGCGCGCGCCGAAAAGACTCGATCCGAGGATCCACACTTCGACGTCGATGCCGGCGCCGGGCACGGCCTGCACCGGCTGGCCCGGCTGCACCGGCTCGAAGAAGCGCATCAACTCGACCACGTCGGCCGGAAATTCCTCGGCGCCTTCGTAGTACCGGCGCAGCGCGCGCGCCGCCGCCTGATCGGTTCCCGGCGCGCGACCGAGGCCGAGGTCGATGCGCCCCGGATACAGGCAACCGAGCGTGCCGAACTGTTCGGCTACCTGCAGCGGCGCGTGGTTGGGCAGCATCACGCCGCCGGAGCCGACGCGGATCGTCTTCGTGGCGCCGGCAACGTGGCCGATCAACACGGCGGTCGCGGCGCTGGCGATGCCCGGCATGTTGTGGTGCTCGGCGAGCCAGTAGCGGTGATAGCCGAGGCGCTCGGCCGCTCGCGCAAGGTCGAGCGTGTTGGCGAACGTCTGCGTCGCGTTGCTGCCTTCCGTGACGGGCGCAAGGTCGAGAACGGACAGAGGAATCATCATCGGCGGTGTGCGGGATTCGGCGAACTGCCGATGTGGGGATGCGGCGAAGTTACACAATGGTCCGGCGCAATGGCATCGGGCGCCCGCGCCGGCAGTGCGTTGCCGCAGCGCGGCGAGACTTGCGCCCTTTCAACCTCGCGCGATATCGCGGAATGCTCAGGCCACCTGCCTGACCGTGCCGTTGTGCCCGGACCATTGCTTGCCGTCCGACGCGAACGCAAACAGCTTGCCGGTCGCAAGGTTCATCGCCGTCGTCAACGTGTAGCCGTTCGGGCCCATGTAGGAGCCGATGTAGCAGTCATCGCCGATGCGCAAGAGCTTGCCTTCACTGGTCGTCATCTTGCCCGAGCCGGCGGCGCCCCAGTCGACCTTGTCGCCATGGAACGTGTGGTCGAACTCCTTTCCTTTCATCGGACCGTCGCTGAAATGGAAACGCAGCGTCTTGCCGTCGAGCGATGCGTTCGTGTGTGCCCTGGTCATGTCGGTCTCCTTGCAGGTTTCGACAGAAACACGACCCTAGCCCGCCGTGCATGAGCCGCGGCTTTATGCACCGGCGTGACCCGGCAGCCCAGGCTCCGGCCGTTGTGCGGCGTTCAGTTCACTGGCAGCCGTTCGCGGGACCGAAACCGTCGAGGTAGATCGCATCGGTCTGATCCGCCACGGCATTGCCGATTTCCGACGTGTTGCCGGCAAGCGGCGTCGCCGCGGCGCTGAGCCATCCGCCGACCAGCACCTGCGTCGACGTCAACAGGAAACTGCAGTGACCGTTCGCGTCGGTCGCGAATGCGGAGAATCCCGCTGCGAGCCCGGCGTCGGCGCGGCCGGGGTAGCCCAGCGGCGCGCCGTTCAGATGATAGAAGTCGATGCGATAGATCGTGTTCGGCGCGGCATCCACGGTGCCCTGGATCAGCTGGTGGTCGGGCAGCGCGAAACTGTTGCGCAACACCGGAAAGTTCTGCGCGCCCTGCGCGGTATTCTGGTCGGGTCCGACGCCGCCAAGGTCGATCGCGAGGCCGTTGTCGAATGTCGGTCCGCCGTTGCCGACCAGATCGTTGCCGACGACCCAGTTGCCATCGCCGCCGCTCGAGGTGATCCACACGCCCGGAGCGCCGCTGTTGCGGATGCTGTTGCCGAAGCTCGTGCTGATGAACTGGCTGCCGATGATATTGTTGCCGGCACCGTTCGACACGATGACGCCTGCGCCGGCGTTCGGCAGATTGCCGAAGAAATCCCAGCCGACCTGATTCTGCTGCACGATGTTGCCGCTCGAACCGGCACCGTACAGCACGATCGCTGCGCTCGTCGTCGAGGTGCTGTAGCCGATGTAGTTGCTGCGCAGGGTGTTGCCGGGCGAGCCGCTGGCGAAGATGCCGGTCGGCCCGCCGGCCGCGCTGGTGCCGTCGGGCGCGATGCCGATGACATTGTTCTGCACGATGCTGCCGCCGGCGCCGTTGCCAAGGTAAATACCGGCCGCCGTGCTGTCGTCGATGACATTGGCGAACGCCTGATCGGCGCCGCCGATCTGCACGGCCTGGGAATTGCCCGACACCTGCACGGCATAGTGATTGGCCACCAGTGACGGACCGCCGAACCGGTTGCCGCCGATGTTGTGGTCGCTGCCGCCTTCGAGCTTGATTGCCGCCTGGCTGAAACCGCCGAACCCGATGCCGAACACGCCGACCTTGCTCGCACTGGCGCCGGACGCCGTGTGAAACGCATAGCCGACGCTCGCACCGTTGACGATGCGCACGCACAGCGTTCCGTTGAATGCGCCGATCGCGCTGTTGACGACCCAGCCGGCCTGGGTGCGGCCGTCGACGGAAACCGGCGCAGCGATGTCCGGCAGGGCGCTGCCGAGCGAGATCGAGTACGGGCACCCCGACGCGCTGCCGAGATTGAAGGCGATCGTCGAGAACCCCGATGGATTGCCGTTCGCCTGCCCGATCGCCCAGCGCAGCGTGCCGACGCTGCCGTCGTCGAGCGTCGAGGTCACCAGGAACTGGTTCGGCGCGAAGTTCGACTCGTAGGCACCGATGTCGACGCGGCCGCCGCCCACGCGCGCGTTGCCGTCCAGATCGGTCTCCGCCGCCGGGTAGGTCAGGTTGGGATCACCGGCATTGATCGCCAGCGATTGCTGGGCAAGGTGATAGTTGCCGGGGCTGGCGAACAGCGTGTAATTGGAGACCGGCACGATGCTCGAATACGCATTGATTCCCGTGCCGTTGGAATAAAGGGAAAAGTAAACATTGGGTGTATTGCCGGGGTTGCCGACGAAGAAATCGTAACCGCCATTGTCGAACGCGATCGTGTTGTAGACGTTGATCTGCGCGCTGTCGAAGCTGTCCATCTCCAGCCCGTGCAGATACGGATGGACGCCGTCGCCGGTGTTGTCGGCGATCGTGCAGTTGCCGATCGTGGCGCTGCCATTGTCGATGGACACTTTCAGCGCCGGTCCGGTCGCGTTGACCGGCTGATTGTGGATCAGGCAGTTCTGCACGACGATATTCGGCGGCGCGTCGCCGCCGTTGCCGACTGCGAACGTCGAATCGTGATCGGCGATGAAGCGCGTCAGGGTCACGGCCGAACTGGTCGTGTCGAAGCCCACGCCGTTGCCGTAGTCCGGATTGGGCGGCGAACCCGAGAAATTGCTGAATGTCACCCCGTCGATGACCAGCGGACCGTCCGGCTCGATGAGAAAATAGCCGGTGCCGCCGCCGTCGAGAATGGTCGGGTACGAAAGGATGTTGCGCTGCGCGTCGTCGCATCCCGTATTGGGCTTGTAGCCGCCATACAGGGTCAGTGCGCCGCCCGGATTGCCGAACGGAATTACCAGGATGCTGATTGGATAGGTGCCTCCGGCGACCTTCACGACAGCTGCCCCCGCCGTGCTGCCCCAGTTGCCCAGGGCCGTCGCAAGGCCCGTCGGCGTA
>DATNFS010000130.1:0-60033 GCA_035606275.1 Rudaea sp. | reverse complement strand
TTCGCACAGCGCCTGCTTCAAGAACGCGAAGCTCAGGTCACGGCGAGTGACAAGCCAAGCTAGGGCTTGCTCGCAAGTGCCCTTATCGGTTCGCGAGTTCCGTTCGCCTGACCGTCGTTGGCAGCGCACGGATCACAATCGAGCGGAACCCTGTTCACGCTCGATCGGTACAGCCATCCACGTCGCCTCAGCGGAGGATCTTCCGCCATGCCTGAGCCACGACTTGCCTGGCGTCGCGCGTGATGATGTCGCCGTGCGAGAGGATCACTCGGTCGAAGTCCCATGCGAGGATGCGCTCCATGCGCTCGCGTACTTGCGCCTTGTCACCCCAGGCCAACCGGTACTCGGGTGCCGGGCCGGGTCGGTTCCACATGCCAAGCGCACGAAAAACGATCCGGGAGAACAAGTTGGTGCCAGGCGTGACCGGCGTGAAGTTCTCGACCAGGTCGACAAGAATGAGCGTGCGGCTGGCGCGGTGAAAGAAGGCGACCTCGCGCATGACACGCGTCCCCTGTAGCGCGACCTGTGACAACTCGTCGGCCCAGAGGAGCGGAGCCACGTCGCCGAGCACGAATTCGAACGTGAGGCCCTTGGCCCGGTTCTCGACGCCGGGGCAAACATAGGTCGCCGCGTCGGGGAACGCTTGCTGGCAGGAGCGGACATGCAGCCAGTGGAAGTTGCCGGGGGCGATGATCGCCGCGACCTGACCCAGCATGGCAACCTCTGCGGCAAGTGAAGCGTCGAACGCGCAAGGGGAGTGGATGAGAATCTCGCCGCTCCGGAGCTTGATCACCGTCATGCGCGCGTTGACACGGGCACCGCCCAAGCGTACGCAGTAGTCCTGCAGCCACAGCGCATCGGGAACGAAGACTTCGAGGGAAGGAGCCATTCGCTGCATCTCCGCCGGTTCCCCGGACTGTTGAATTTTCGTGGCGGCAGGTTGGGCACTTCTACGCGAGCCTCGTCCACGATTCAATGTCCGGGGGATAGCGCGCGCGGGAAAGCAGATCTGGCCGGCGCCTGAGGGTGTAGTTTGGCGCCTGCCGCGCCGGTTCCGCACTTCGACAACTCGTATGGCATTCATGGCCAGCCCGCATGGCACATGGGCGCGGACAACGCATTGTCTGATGCTCGGCCCGTCGCGAATTTGCAGCGTGCTGCAAACGACAGTCGAATTTCGTGATACGCCGTTGGTACAGTAGCGTCGTAGAGCCTCGAGATGCAGGAAAGAACAGGAATCAGCGGGAATTTCGGGAATGAGCGAGAAAGAAGAAGCATCGGAACCTTCAGGAAAAATGGAAAAAGTATCGTCGTGGCGGCTACTTACCGCACCCATGATGGACTGGACCGACCGTCATTGCCGCTATTTCCATCGCCTGCTGGCGCCGCACACGCGCCTGTACAGCGAGATGGTCACGACCGGCGCGGTGCTGCATGGCGATCGCCAGCGCCTGCTCGGCTTCAGCGCGCACGAGCATCCGGTCGCGTTGCAGCTCGGTGGCCACGAGCCGTCGGAGCTGGCCGCTGCGGCTCGCATCGGCGCCGAGTTCGGCTACGACGAGATCAACCTCAATGTCGGCTGCCCGTCCGATCGCGTGCAATCCGGGCGCTTTGGCGCGTGCCTGATGCGCGAGCCGGCGCTGGTTGCCGACGGCATCGCCGCGATGCGCGCCGCCGTCGACGTACCGGTAACGGTAAAGTGCCGCATCGGCGTCGACGAACAGGATGACTACGCCGACCTGCATCGCTTCGTCGAGGTGCTGGTCGCGGCCGGACTGGAGGTGCTGATCGTGCACGCGCGCAAGGCCTGGCTGCAGGGCTTGAGCCCGAAGGAAAACCGCGAGATCCCGCCGCTGAACTATCCGCGCGTGTACCAGCTCAAGCGCGAATTTCCCGGCCTGACGATCGTCATCAACGGCGGCATCGCGGACGCGGACGCGGCCGTCGCGCAACTGCGCCAGGTCGACGGCGTGATGCTGGGGCGCGCGGCGTATCACGATCCGTATGTGCTGGCCAAGGTCGAAAACCTGCTGTTCGGCACGCCGCTGCCGCAGCGCGACGGCGTGCTGGCGCGGATGAAGCCCTACATCGACGCGCACATCGCCGCGGGCGACAATCTCAATCATGTCGGCCGGCACTTGCTCGGCCTGTACCTCGGCCTGCCGGGCGCGCGCGCGTTCCGCCGTTGCCTGAGCGAGCAGATGCATCGCGCCGGCGCGGATTACGGCGCGATCGCCGCCGCCATGGCGGCGATGCACGTGCAGCGCCAGGCCGCGTAGCCTTTTTCGTTGCAGCGACCGCTTCGAGCATGATCGTCTCTTCGCCCGCGCAGTTCCTTTCGCTCTACTCGCCGGAACGATTTCCGGCGACGGCGTCCGCCACGGCGCGAGCCGCGTTCCTGGTGACGCCGACCGGCTTTTCGCTGGCCGCCGAATCCGCCAGCGACAACCGCTACATGGCGATGCAGTCCGGCGTCGACAGCGTGCGTGCGCTGGCCGAGCACGCGACGCTGGCGACGATGCTGCGCGAATGCCTGCCGACCGTGGCGTTTCCGGGCGATCCGGCCACGCCCGACGCGGTCTTTCCGAACAATGTGTTCGCAACGGTACCGGGCCGCGCGATCATCGGCTCGATGCGCCATGGCGTGCGCCGGCGCGAAGCCGGGCGCGCCGATATCCAGGCATTCTTCCGCGACCTGCTGCAGTACGAGATCGTGGACCTGTCGACTCGGCCGCTGGTCGCCGAACTGACCGGCGCGATGGTCATCGATCGGGCGCGCGGCATCGGCTGGTGCGGCTTGTCCGAGCGTTGCGACCGCGGCGGCGCCGAAGCGATGCACCGCGCGTTCGGACTGAAACTGACCCTGTGCTTCGACCTGGCGCCGGGTGAATACCATACCAACGTCGTATTGGCCCTGCTCGCATCGCGCGCAGCCATCGTTGCGGCGGACGGCTTCGCCGATCCGGCCGTGGTCGACGCGATCGCGCATGTCTACGCGCCGCGTGTGCTGCGCATCGATGCGGCACAGAAGGCTGCGTTCGCGGGCAATGCGATCACACTCGATGCCGGCGTGGTCTGGATGAGCCACGGTGCGATGCGATCGTTGACCGACGCACAGCGCGCGGCGCTGGCCCAATGGGGCTTCACGCTGCGCGGCGTCGCGCTCGACGAGATCGAAAAAGCCGGCGGCAGCCTGCGCTGCTGCGTCGGCGAAATTTTCTGATGCCGTGCGGCCCGCTTGCGCGCCGCGCCGACCCTCGGCAGCGGTTCAGTTTAAATTCAATCGCACCCGGCATAGTGGCTACCTGAACAGCACGCCGTGCGCGGCGACGAGTGCACCGTGATGATTGCCGCCGTGAAACGCCTGCTTGCCACTGCTGCCCTGCTGCTCGCGGTGGCGTCGGGCATCGCGTCGGCGGCGCCGATGACGTTGCGCGATGCGATCAAGAAGGTCGAGCGCGAAACCGGCGCCAAGGTATTGTCGGCAGAAACCAAGCATGCCGCGAAGGAGACCGTTTACCGCATCAAGGTGCTGACTCGCGACGGCCAGGTCAAGGTGATCGAAGTGCCGGCCGGCGACTGAATTGGAAGAAGATTGCGTCCTCAAAAAAAGGAAAACATCATGCGCGTACTCCTGGTCGAAGACGAAGCTCCCCTGCGCGAAACCCTGGCCGCGCGCCTCAAGCGCGACGGCTTTGCCGTCGACGCGGCAGCCGACGGCGAGGAAGGGCTGTATCTCGGACGTGAAGTGCCGTTCGACATCGCGATCATCGACCTGGGCCTGCCGAAGAAATCCGGCATGGACCTGGTCAAGGAACTGCGCGAGGCCGGGCAGAAATTCCCGATCCTGATCCTGACCGCGCGTTCGAGCTGGCAGGACAAGGTGCAGGGTCTCAAGCACGGCGCCGACGATTATCTGGTGAAACCATTTCACGTCGAGGAGCTGCTCGCGCGCATCAATGCGCTGGTGCGCCGCGCGAGCGGATGGACCAAGCCGATGCTCGAGTGCGGTCCGATCGTGCTCGACACGACGGCGCAGACGGTGCACGTCAACGGCCAGCCGGCCGACCTGACCAGCTACGAGTACAAGGTGCTGGAGTACCTGATGCTGCATGCCGGCGAGCTCGTCTCCAAGGCCGATCTGACCGAGCACATCTACCAGCAGGATTTCGATCGCGACTCGAACGTGCTCGAGGTGTTCATCGGCCGACTGCGACGCAAGCTCGACCCGGACAATGCGCTCAAGCCGATCGAAACGGTGCGCGGCCGCGGCTATCGCTTCGCGATTCCGCGCAACGAAACCAGCGCTCCGGCAGCAGAGGCCGCCGCGCAATAGGGCAATCCCGCAGCTGCGGCGCGGTACACTTGCAGCGGCAATGGCATCCGTCGCGCCCCGCCCGCTTTCGCTGCAAGCCCGCTCGCTGCTCGCCGCCGGCGTGGCACTGGCCGCGTTCCTCGGCCTGACCGGTTTCGCGCTCGACGCGGCGATCTACGAAACCCTGCGCACGGCGCTGCACGACCGCCTGCAAAGCTACGCATACGGCTACCTGGCCGGCTCGGAGGTATCACGCGCGCGCCGCTGGCTGCCGCCCGAAGTCGGCCCCGATCCGCGCTTCGACCGGCCCGGCAGCGGTTTGTATGCCGGCGTCGTGGCGCCGGTCGAAGTCGACGGCGTGCGCCAGGACAACTGGCGTTCGCAGTCGGCCACCGGAATGGATCTGCCGCTTTCCGACAAGCTGCCGCCGAACACCACGGAGTTCGCACTGCGCGAAAGCCCGAGCGGCAAGATGTACGTATTCAGCATCGGCGTGCGCGACTGGGATCCGGCCAATCGCGGCGCGGTCGACCTGACGCTGCACATCGCCGAGGACACCGCGAACCTGAGCGCGCAGCTCGACGTGTTTCGCCGCACGCTGCTGGTCTACCTCGGCGGCCTCGGCCTGCTGCTGCTGGCGCTGCTGATGGCAACCTTGCGCTGGAGCCTGCACCCGCTGCGGCGCGTGGCCACGGACCTGGCGCGGGTCGAGCGCGGCGACCAGGATCGCCTGTCCGAGCACTACCCGCTCGAATTGTCGGGCCTGGCCACCAACCTCAACGAGTTCATCGAAAGCGAGCGCGATCACCTGGCGCGCTACCGCAACAACCTGGCCGATCTGGCGCACAGCCTGAAGACGCCGCTGGCGGTCATGCGCAGCCAGCTCGAATCGGGCGCCGAGGGCGAGAAATTCCGCTGGACCGTGCTCGAGCAGGTCGGACGCATGGACCAGATCGTCGCCTACCAGCTGTCGCGCGCGGCCACCTCGGGGCATACCACGTTCGTCGCGCCGATCCGCATCGAGGCGCACGCCGAGGAAGTCGTCGGCAGCCTCGAAAAAGTATACGCGGCGCGGCGCGTCACCTGCGAATTCGAAATCGATGCGCAAGCCGTGTTCTACGGCGAAATGGGCGACCTGCTCGAGCTGCTCGGCAACCTGATCGAAAACGCCTTCAAGTGGGCCCGGAAACGCGTGCTCGTGTCGGCCCGCCCGCTGCCGCAGGCGGAGATGCGCCGGCCCGGCCTCGAGATCGTGGTCGAGGACGACGGTGACGGCATTCCCGAGGACCAGGTCGAACACCTGCTGCAGCGTGGCGTGCGCGGCGACGAGCGTGTGCAGGGCCATGGCATTGGCCTGGCCATCGTCGAGGACCTGATCCGCGCCTATCGCGGCGAGCTGGTGGTGTCGCGCTCGCCCAGCCTCGGCGGCGCGCGCTTCGCGGTGCGCTTCAAGGCGAGCTGACCGCGGCACCCTCGCCCGCCGCGCGACCCTGCGCGGTTGCCGGCGCGGCCGCAGGCACGCGGATCGGTGCGACGCCGAAGGCGCGCGCCGCGTCGATGTCGATCAGCGCGTAGTCCGGACGATGGCGGTTATCCAGGCGTATCGCATCGTGCCGCTGACGGCGCGCGCCGGCGTCGAGCGCGGCCATGAATCCGGCAAGACCCAGACGATGGGCAGTGCCGGCGTCGAAGCCGGCGGCGAATTCCGGCATTGCGCCGCGACGCGGCGACGGCGCGCCGAGCAGGGTGGTCTCCAGATAGGCGGCGCGCGACGCCGCAGCATCGGTATGGAAGCCGACGAAGGCATGGCCGGGGACCAGAACCAGGAAACTGCGCAAGCCGATGCGCTGCAGCGCCGATGCGATCAGCACGCTGCCGTCGATGCAATTGGCCGAGCGGTCGGCCCAGGTCTGATCGAGCAGGCGCACGTGCTGGCTGAAGACGAGCGGCCCGCGCGCGATCCCCGGGTCGGCGGCCGAGTAGCGGATGCCGTGCTCAGCCAGCGCTTGCCATACGGCCCACACCTGCCGATAGACAGCGTCGGTGCTGCCGCGATAGCCGTCGAACGTTTCCACAATTCCATTTTGCAGCGCCAGGTCGATGATGCGGTCGACCACCGCGTCGTGCTCGTCGACGTAGGCGGCAAAGATCCAGCTCAGGTCAACCGACTCGCGCCCGTCGCGCACGAAGTAGAGTGCTTCGGACAGCGGCCGCAGGCTCGCCACGCGCGTGATCCGGCCGGCAGCAACATCGTCGCGCGTCAGGCGGAACTGCAGCGTCACGCTGCGTGCAACGGCACCCGGCGCACCGAGCGCGGCCGCGTCCCACGCAAGCGACGGGCGCAACTCGTACTCGACGCCGGCGCCAGGCAGGGTCGCCTCGACCAGCGCCGGCGACTGCAGCCCCGGAGCCTCGATATCGACACGTACTCGCTCGCCGGCACGGCGCGCGCGCACCTTCACCGCAACCAGACCGCTGCCGCTGCCCAATACATGACCGCGGACCGGCGCCGCCGGCGTTGACGCGACGCGCGACAATTCGAGCGCCGGATAGAGCCGATCATACGGCGTGATGCGCACGCTCCAGTCGGCGTCCGCGGCGCGCGCCGGCGCGCCCGGGGCCAGCAGCGCGGCGAACACGATGGCGAGCAATATCGAACGCATGCGCACGACCTCGCCCCTGCCGCTCGAAACGACGCCCACCGGCGCAGGATTGCGCACAACGCAGCCTCGGGCTATCGTGGCGCCCCGTCGCGCATTCGCGCTGGCCTTCCTCTTCACGGAGTAGATCATGTCACGCATTGCCGTCGCGTTGCTCGCGCCACTGCTCGCCCTCGGCGCCGCCCACGCGGCGGATCCGGCCTCCGGCGGCTGCGGCGACCAGAGCAAGGTACCAGCCGGTCAGCGCGTGACCAACACGGCGCGCTGGACGACGGCCAGCGAAGCCGACACCTTTGCCTACGATGTCTATCGCAGCGATTCGGAAAAGGGCAAGTTCGTCCGCATCACTAAGAAACCGATCCTCGGCAACGGCACGACGTCGGAAACGCACAAATACGAATTCGTCGACGACACGATCGACCCGTGCAAGGAATACTGGTATTACGTCGAAGAGATCACGACCGGCGGCGAACGCGTCAAGTTCACCTCGGAATTCAAGGCCAAGGCCAAGCGCAGCCCCACCGCGCCGGCGGCCGACCCGAAGGGCCATTGACGTTGCCGTTCGCACGGGCTGATTGCATTGCGCCTGGCAGTCCCGCGCGCATGCCGGGACGCTGCCGCCGCTGACCTGCGCATGGCTGTCGTGAGCGCCTGATGCGCCTGCACCTGATCGAGCTGATCCTGTTCTCGACCTATGCCGAGCTGCGGGCCGAACGCGCGCGCTCGTATCTGGGGCTGCTCTGGTGGATCGTCGAACCGGCGATGAACATGGCGACGTACTATCTCGTCTTCGCCGTGATCTTCAAGACCGGCGCGCCCGACTACGTGCCGTTCCTGCTGATCGGCCTGACCCTGTGGCAATGGTTCAAGTCGTGCATCAGCCACGGCGGCTATTCGATCTGGCAGCAATTGCCGCTGATCCGCCAGGTCAAGCTGCCGCTGCAGGTGTTTCCCAGCGTGCAGATCCTGGCCGACACGGTGAAGTTCCTGTGCATCCTGGTGCTGCTGCTGGTGATTCTGTGGTGCAGCGGCTATCCGCCGAACATCACCTACCTGGCGCTGCTGCCGGTGTTGCTGATCGAACTGGTGTTCGTCGCCGCGGCGACCTACATCGTCGCTGCAGTCGTGCCGCTGGTGCCGGACCTGCGCTTCGTCATCGAACAGGTGCTGCAGGTCGTGATGTTCCTGTCCGGCATCGTGTTCTCGCTCGATGGACTGCCGCCGACATTGCGCCGCTGGTTCGCGCTGAACCCGATCGTCGAGCTGGTCGACGCCGGCCGCGGCATCCTGATGCACGCGCAGTGGCCGGACTGGTATGCGCTCGGTCGCGTGACGCTGATCTCGCTCGTGCTGTATGCGCTTGGCGTCTTCCTGATCGAACGCCTGACGCCGCGTTACGTGAAGCTGCCGACATGAGCGAGCCGATCGTGCGCCTGGAGAACGTCGGCGTCGCGTTCAACGCGCAGCTGCGCGTCGGCAGCCCGCGTTTCTGGGCGCTCGAGGACGTCAGCCTGAGCCTTGCGCGCGGCGACCGCCTCGGCGTGGTCGGCCGCAACGGCTGCGGCAAGAGCACGCTGTTGCGCACGATCGCCGGCATCATCACGCCCGATCGCGGGCGCCTGACGCGTGCGCCGGTATCCTGCCAGCTGCTGTCCCTGACGCTCGGTTTCGTGCCGCACCTGTCAGGCCGCGACAATGCGGTGCTGTCCGGCCTGATGCTCGGCCTGCGCCGGCGCGAAATCGTCAGCCGCCTGCCGGCGATCCTCGACTTCTCCGAACTCGGCGAGTTCTTCGACCAGCCGATCTCGAGCTACTCGACCGGCATGCTGATGCGGCTGGGTTTTTCCGTGGCGATCCAGGTCGATCCCGACGTGCTGCTGATCGACGAGGTGCTCGCGGTCGGCGATGCGGAGTTCCAGGAGAAGTCCGGCGCCGCGCTGCGCGCGCGCATCGCCGGCGGCTCGACCGTCGTGTTCGTCTCGCACGGCGATGCGCAGATCCGCCAGATCTGCGACCGCGCCTTGTGGCTCGAGCACGGCCGCAGCATGCTCGATGGACCGGTCGACGAGGTGCTCGCGGCCTATCACGCGGCGCAGCAGGCGAGCGCCGCAGCAACCGCCGGTGCCTGACGTGGATCCGGCCGGACGCGCCGCCGATCGCCCCGGGGAACCATTGCGTTTCGATTGGCTCGGCTGGGACGGGCGCACGCTGCGCTGGCGCGTGAGCTGCGCCGCCGCGACGAAGGTCGCACTGCTTTTGGACGACGTCGTCTTCCAGCACTACCGGTGCGACGCCGGCGAAACAGAACTGCATTGCGCGTTCGACTACTCGCCGACCGGGAACGCCGAACTGCTCTTCGCGCTTGCCGGTGCCGACAGTGCAACGCCGCGCGCGGCATGGCGCGTGTTGCACGGCGCGCCCGCAGGCTGCGGCGTCGACCAGTGGACACGGCAGCCGCCGTACCTGTCTGCACTGGCCGGCACGCCGCAGCTGCCGCCGCGCGCGCTGGCGGATCTGCCCGCCGTCGCCATCGTCGTGCCGATCTACAACGCGGCCGACAGCGTGCGCCGCTGCCTCGCGGCGCTCGAGCGCTGGACGCCGGCAGCGGTGCGCTGGATCCTCGTCGATGACGCCAGCACCGATGCAGCCATCGCGCCCCTGCTCGCGCACCACGTCCAGCGACGGCGTGGCGTGCAGGTGCTGCGTCACGACGCCAATCTCGGCTACACGCGCGCCGTCAATGCCGGCATCGCGGCAGCCGGCGACGCCGACGTCGTGCTGCTCAACAGCGACACGCAAGTCGGTCCGCGCTGGCTCCAATCGCTGCGGCTTGCCGCTTACAGCGACGCCACGATCGGCACGGTTACCGCGGTTTCGGACAATGCCGGCGCATTCAGCGTGCCGGAGCTCGAGCAGTTTTGCCCGACGCCGTCGCACTGGAACCTGATCGAGGCACAGCGCGCCGTGCTGCAGCAGGGCGGGTTGCGCCTGGCGGAACTGCCGACCGGCAACGGCTTCTGCCTGTTCATCAGGCGCGACGTGATCGCCCGCATCGGCGTCATGGACGCCGATGCGTTTCCGGCCGGCTACGGCGAGGAAAATGATTTCTGCCAGCGCGCGATCGGCGCCGGCTGGCGCAACGTGATCGCCGGCAACGTGCTGGTGCGGCATGAGCGCAGCGCCAGTTTCGGCGATGCGCGCCGCGCCGCGCTCGGCGCGCAGGGCATGGCCGTGCTGCGCCGGCGCTATCCGCGCTACGAGGCCGATGTCGGTGCGACATTGTATAGTTTTGAACGGCGCGTGCTCGACTACCGCGTGCGCCGCACCTGGGCCGGCAGCGACGGCCGCTACGCACGCCAGGCGCCACGGTCGCGACTGCTGGTCGCCGGCCCAGAGCCGGACAGCGGCAACGTGCCGCTCGCGCGCAGCTGCGAGATCTTCGTCCTGCAACAGGATCCGTCACTGCGCCTGCGCCGGTTCGCCGCCGACGGCGTTGCGTTCGAGATCGACGGCACGGCTGGATGCGAGACGCCGGCGGGGCAGATACGTGCCTGGCTGATCGGCTGCGCGATCGAGCAGGTGCTGGCCACCGCATCCGACCCGTTCGGCGCACTCGTCGGCAGGCTCGCCGGAGAACTCGACATCCCGCTCGCCAGCCAGGCAGCGCGACCGGGCTCGGCCATCTGACCTGCACCGGCAATGCAAGCGGCTCGAAGCGAGGCGGCCGGCGGCGCCATGCGAGAATTGCATTGGCTCCGGGCGTTCTTTAGTATCGCGGCCGGCGGCCGCGCGACTCGACCGAACTTCCGCCAAGCCTCGAAGTCTTTGCTGCGTCCGCTTCCGGACTCATCGACATCCACCCTGAGCCCGAATGACGAACGCCAGCCGAAACACCGCGCGAACCCGAAATCGTTACCGCTCCGTGCCGACAATGCTGGCCGTGCTGCTGGCCGGCGTCGCAATGATGCTGCCGCGGCCTGCGTCGGCCTGCAGCGGCGGGTTGCATGTCGAGATCGTCGATTCCGCCGTCTACGCGCTCGATTACGAGGCGATCGTCGCGCAGCAGCCGGGTCTGGCCGATTGTCCGGCCGACGCGCTGGCGCTGCGCAATGGCGACAACGAGGTTCCGATCCGCATCGATGGCGCCGACGGCGGGTTCGGACCCGGCGCACGCGTCGAATGGATCGGACAGATGCGGCACGGACCGGGCAGCTGGTTCGATGCCTACTCGAACGTCAATGTCTACCAGTTGGTCAGCGCGCCGGGTGCGCATGCGCGCATGCATGAGGGCGGTGGCGCCGCAGGCGGCAGCACGGCGCCATTGCAGCGCAGTGCGCATTTCGAGCAGGAAAACCTCTTGCTGCGCCTGAACGACCGCGACATGAAGCCCGGCGAGGAGCCGGATGTCTGGCAATGGGCCAAGCTCACGCCGATCGATCCGCAGCCGTTCGAGTGGGCCTTCGACCTGCCCGATGTCGATTCGGCGCACGGCAACGCGATGGCGCAGCTGCACCTGGATTTTCGCGGCGTATCGAGCATTGCCACGTCGACGAGTGCGATCAGGCCGCGCGATCACGTGGTCGAGGTTTCGATCAACGGCAAGATCCTGCCGTTGCAGACGTGGGACGGCCGCGACGAAGTCAGGCACGATCTGGCGGTGCCGCTGGCGTCGCTCAAGGCGAAAAACAATGTCATTCGCGTGCGCGTGCCGACCCGCGACACGCCCGACGGCAACTTCATCGTCGACGCCGTGATGTTCAACTGGTTCGCGCTCGACTACCCGGCGCGCGGCGACATCGACGCCGGCGGCGGCGCTTTCGTGGCGGGCGCCGCGGGCACGATCCAGATCGAACATCGCGGCAGCGACGCGCCGGAACTGTTCGACACAGGCGGCGGCCACCGCGTCGCCGTCGCCGCCGGCAAGGATCGCTGGCGCGCGCCGGCCGATGCGAAGGTCGAGGTGTTCGCGGTCGCCGCCGGGCGCACGCGCAAGCCGGAGACGGTTCGCGCGATTGCCGGTGGCGACCTGCGTACGGCGGAGCCCGGTTTCGACTATCTGATCATCGCCCATCCGCGTCTGCTCGATGCGATCCAGCCGCTCGCCCAGTATCATCGCGAGCACGGCCTGCGCGTCGAGGTCGCCGATGTCGACGCGGTCTACGACCAGTTCAATGGCGGCATCGCGCATCCCGTGGCGATCCGCAACCTGGTCGAGTGGGGCACGCAGCACTGGCAGGTCAAGCCGCGCTACCTGCTGCTGGTCGGCGATGCCAGCGTCGATATCCATCATGACGTGCGCAAGGAGCGGCTCAATCCGGAAGCCTACGCGCTGCGGCCGGAACCGCGCCCGGACGAAACCATGCAGGCGGGCGGACTGTCGAACATGCCGACGACGTCGTATACGCGCTGGGATCCGGACCTGGCCAACCGCAACCTGATACCGACCTGGCAATACGCGTCGCCCGAAGGTCAGGCCGCCAGCGACAACGGCTTCGTCACGCTCAAGCCGGACGACTTCCACCCGACCCTGGCAGTGGGCCGGCTGCCGGTGATCGAACCGGCGGAAGTCAAGGCGATCGTCGACAAGACCCTTTCGTACATGACCCATCCGGCGCCCGGCGACTGGCGGCGCGAAGTGACCTTCGTCAGCACCGACGAGGTGAAGTCGTTCAAGTCGGCGTCGGACAAGATCGCTGCCGATCTGGGCAGCCAGGGCTACTCGATCAAGAGCCTGTACACGAGGCAGGACGCGTCCGAAGCGGCGTTCGCCAACGCCGAACTGAAGAAGGACCTGAACTCCGGCAACCTGCTGGTGCACTTCCTGGGTCACGGCGGCGCCTATATCTGGCGCGTCGGCCCGCCGGCCGACCTGTTCACGCTCGACGACGTCAGCAATCTGACCAACACCGGCCGCTATCCGATGGTGCTGGCGATGACCTGCTTCTCTGCGCCGTTCGACAACCCGACCGAAGACTCGATCGGCGAACGCTTCCTGCGCGAGGCCGATCGCGGCGCGGTCGCCGTATTCGCCGCATCCTGGACCAATTCGCCGAACCCGGTCTATTCCAAGGCGCTGATAGACCAGTTGCTCGAGCCGGGCCAGACCATCGGCGACGCAATCGTTGCCGCCAAGCGCGGCGTGTCGGATCGTACATTTGTACAGATGTATAACCTGCTCGGCGATCCGGCCCTGGTGCTGATGCGCCCGCGCGGCAAGCTGCAGCTCGCCCGCGGCAGCGATCGCTGGAGCGACCAGGTCATCGTGCGCGTCGCGGAGACCGGCTTCGGCGGCGAAGTCGATGTCGACTGGGTCGACCTCGAGGGCAACACGATCCAATCGCGTCGCTACGAGGCGCGCGATGCGCAGTTCGTGCTCGACGTTCCGTCGGCGAAAGCGGCCGAGGTGCGTGTCTATGCCGGCAACCCGCGCAGCGGCTACAGCGCGATCGGCAGCCTGCGCCTGATCGAACTGCCCAAACCGCCGCCACCGCCGCGACCGCGACCGGTGCCGCCGGGGCCGGTCGTCGCGCCACCGACTGCTCCGGTGCAAGCGCCGCCCTCGGCGCCGGGAAAAGCGCCGGCGCCGAACCGCGCCAAACCGCTTGCCGACAGGATCGCCGCGCCAACCTTCGAGGCGGCGCCGGCGCCGCACCAGAAAGCGCCCGTGGCCGGCGCCGTGGGACATCCCTAGGCGCGGCGCGCCTCGTCATGAGCGTTGCTGCGCCAGCATCGACGAGCCCTCGCTACGCGTTTGTCTTCGTCTGCCAGGCCGGTGAAATCGAAGCCAAGGCCCTGCTGCTTGCCGCATCGCTGAAGAATGTCCTGCACTGCCAGTACGAACTGATCGCCGCGGTGCCGTCGCCGGCCAGCATCTGGGGCGAGCTGTCGCCCGACACGCGCCGGCAGCTCGACGAGTTCGGCGTGCGCATCGTGCCGATCGAAAATCCGATCGATCCGGACTACAGGATCGGCAACAAGCTTGCCTGCATCGACGTCCCGGCGCGCGCCGACAAGATCGTCTTTCTCGACAGCGACATTCTCTGCCTGCGCGATTTCGGCGATCCGGCCTGCCTGCACGTGCCGTTCGCCGCAAAACCGGCCGATCTGCGCACGTTCGCCGCCGCCGCGGAAGCCTGGATGCCGCTCTACGCTGCCGCCGGCGTGACGCTGCCGCGACTGCACCTGCCAACCACCGTGTCGGGCGAATTCGGCCTGCCCTATTTCAACAGCGGCGTGATCTTCGTCGATGCGGGAATCGGCTTCGGCCGCAACTGGATCGACTGTGCGAACACGATTCGCGTGACGCCCGAAATGCGCGAGCAGCGTCATTGGCTCGACCAGGTTTCACTGCCGATCGCCATGCACCGGCTCGGGCTTGCCTACAGTGCGCTCGACGAGCGCTACAACTTTCCGGCGCATCTGAAGCCGCTGCCGGACCCGGCTCCGTTCTTCTGCCATTACCACTGGCCACGCATCGTGCATCACGAACCGGTACTGCTCGGCGTCGTGCGCGCGTTGGCCGCGGCGCACCCGGCGATTGCGCGCGTCATGGCGCGCGAACCGGAATGGGCCGAGTTGCTCGATCCGGCGCTGCCGATGCCGCCGGCGCGGGCAGCGCGCCCGGCCGCCCCGGATCCCGCGGCACCCGCGGCATCGCAGATTCTGATCGCCGGCATCCCCGACAGCGGTGCGAAGGAACTGCTGCAGGCGCTCGAGCGCTGCGGCTGCACGACGAGCGACGAGCCGGCCGCACTGCCGGCCGCGCTGGTCGCCGGCCACGTCACGCCGCATTCGGCATTGGACGACGCCGCGACGAACGCGCTGCGCTGCGAGCTGGCGTTCCTGTCGCCGCCTGGCGCAATCGGGCATGTTCTGCCGCGCGCGCGCGCGATCGCGTGCGTGCGCGATCCGTTCGACACGATAGACCGGTGGAAGACGCGACCGCACGCCGAAGTGACCGCGTTGATTGCGTCGACCATGGCATCGGTGCGCCCATGGCTGAAGGCCGACGCTTTCGCACAGCTCGTGCGCATTGCCGGTCTGGAGGATGCCGCCGAGCAGCGCGCGGCATGGTGGTGGTGGCTGGCGCAACGCCTGCTCGAGCGGATCGATGAGCTGACGATCGTTCATGTCGACGCCGGAGGCGCCGATGCGCTGGCTCGCGCGTTGAGGGCTGGAACGCCGGCGCCGCCGATCAGCCGGTCGCCCGCATCAACGACGCACGCGAGCATGCTCGACGAGAACGATCGTCAGGCTATCCGGGCGATCTGCCTGCAGGCCGCTGCGGACCTCGGCGTGGCGGACTGCTGAGAAACGTTATTTCATCACGCCCGGCAACAACGACTGCCAGCGCAGGGCATTGCGGGACTTGTGCGCCGGCACCGAGCTGCTGCCGCCGCCTTTGTCTTCATCGGCGGAAACCGGCGCGTGTGCGTCAGCCGCAACATCGTCGGCACCGACGCGCGCGGCACGCCGCGGGGAAACCGCCGGCACAGGCGCGGCGCGGGCCACCGCAGTTGCTGCGGGCTCGCTCATGACGGCTGTCGGACCCGCGTCGGCACTCGCCGGGCGGGCGGCGTGGTCGTCAGCGGCGGCCGCAAGCCCGTTGGCTGCACGCGGCATGAAGTCGCCTGCACACGCAGCCGAGCAACCCGCCGCAAACAGCAATGCGACGGCGAGGATGGCTTGGGACCTGAGCATGACGACCTCCGGTTCGGGACATTGCCGTACAGCGCGATCGGCTCTGCATGATCGCACGTCCCGATCCATGCGGACCAGTGACCAATGGGCTAGGAGCAGCAATCATGCCACCGGTTCTGCCCGTGCCGGATCAATCACTTGGGAGTCGCGCACGTATCCGGCTGTCCGCCTCCGGACAGCTGCGGACACTCGCCGATCCGCCCACCGCCGTGCAGCGACACCGGACGCGCAATCCGCGCAACGGCAACTGCCCGATCGTCTACCATGTCACCGAATCAATCGCTGCCCGGCTGCATGAATCCACGCATCCTGCTCGACCAGCTCTGCGCCGAATCGGCAATCTCGGGCAGCACGCTCGCCGCGCGCCTGGGCGTGACGCGCGCCGCGATCTGGAAGCAGGTCGAGGCGTTGCGCAGCTGCGGTGCGCCGATCGAGGCGGCCGCGGGCCGCGGCTACCGGCTGAGCTGGCCGATCGAATGGCTCGATGCCGCGCGCATTGCGGCCGGACTCGACCCGGCGCAGCGCCGCCGCGTCGGCGACATCGCGGTGCACTGGCAGGTCGACTCGACCAGCAGCGAGCTGTTGCGCCGCGCGGCGCAGGGCGGCAGCGACCTGCTCGTGTGCTGCGCCGAAAGCCAGAGTGCCGGACGCGGCCGCCGCGGACGTCAGTGGCGCTCGCCGCTCGGCGGCAACCTGTACTTCTCGCTGCTCAAGCGCTTCGACCACGGCATGGGCGCGCTGAGCGGGCTCAGCCTCGCCGTCGGCGTCGCGGTCGTCGACGCCCTGGCCGACTGCGGTGTCGGCGGCGCGGGCCTGAAGTGGCCGAACGACGTGATCGCGCGCGGAGGCAAGCTCGCCGGCGTGCTGATCGAACTGGGCGGCGAATTCCTGGGACCTTGCCATGCTGTGATCGGCGTCGGCATCAACCTGCGCCTGCCGGCCGTCGTCGCCGCGACGATCGACCAGCCGGCGATCGACATTGCCACGCTCACCGGCGCCGAACCGCCGTCGCGCAATCGCCTGGCCGGGCGCCTGCTGGCGCGGCTGGTCGAAACAGTCGACCGCTTCGGCAACGCCGGCTTTGCGGCGTTCCGCGACGAGTACGCGCGGCACGACCTGCTGGCCGGCCAGCCGATCCGCGTGCGCGACGCCGGCGGCACGCTCGACGGCACCGCTGCCGGCGTCGACGAGCGCGGCGCGCTGCGCGTGCGCCATGCCGGCGGCGTGCGCCTGTGCGACAGCGCCGACGTCTCGGTGCGGGCGCGATGAAACTGCTGATCGACCTGGGCAACACGCGCCTGAAATCCGCCGTCTGGGACGGCACGACGTTGCGCGCGCTCGGCGCGGCCACGCATGCCGGCCCGATGGACAATGTGGATTTTGACGCATTGTGGAACGAGGCCGGCGCCGTGTCGGCGATCCTGGTCGCATCGGTCGCCGCTGCCGCGACCGGGCAGCGGCTGGCGCAGGACCTGCGCCGGCGCTTCGGCCGCGAACCGGTGTTCGTTGCCAGCAGCGCGCAGGCCTGCGGCGTGCGCAACGCCTATGCGCAGCCGGAGCGCCTCGGCGTCGACCGCTTCCTCGGCCTGATCGCGGTGCACGCCGACGTGGCCGGGGCAGTCGTGCTGGCAAGCTGCGGCACTGCGCTGACGCTCGACGCGATCGATGCCGACGGCCTGCATCGCGGCGGCCTGATCAGCGCCAGCCCGGCATTGATGATCGATGCGCTGACCGGCAACACCGCGCGCCTGCAGCGACCGCGGGCAGCGCGCGTCGTCGAGCTTGCCGCCGACACCGCCGACGCGATCGAATCGGGTACCTGGCTCGGCGCGGCCGCGCTGATCGAGCGCTTCGTCGAGAGCGCCGCGGCGCTCATCGGCAGCCGCCCGGCGCTCGTGCTCGCCGGCGGCGGCGCGCAACGGCTGGGCGGATTGATCGCGCCGGCGCACCGGGTCGACGAGGCAGTCGTGCTGCGCGGCCTGGCGATCTACGCCGATTGCGTGACCTGAGCCACGGCATGGCTGCAACTCCCGCCTGCTAGAATTCGCGTCCAAGCGGCGGCTGTTCCGCCGGCGCATCGCTGCCATGTTCGTTCGCATGCTGTTCCTGTTGCTGGTCGCGCTGAATATCGGCGTCGGCTGCTGGCTGTATTTCGTGCCGGAGAGCGCGGCCACGCAGCTGCCGGCGACCGACCCGGGCGTGCCGAAGCTGGTCCTGCTGAGCGAGCAGGAGCCGGCCACGGAGTCGAACGCTGCCGAGCTCGCCGCAGCGCCCGAGTCGACCGCCGACCTGCGCAACGACAGCTGCAGCAGCATCGGCCCGTTTGCGACGCAGGCCGACATGCGCGGCGCGATTAACGCGCTGACGCCGCTGGTCTCGCGCATCCAGTACCGCGAAGCGCACGCCACCGAGACGCGCGGCTACTGGGTCTATCTGCCGGCACTGTCCAGCCGCGAGCAGGCGCTGGCGATCGCGCGCCAGCTCTCGGCCAAGGGCGTGCGCGACTACTACGTCGTCACCGCCGGCGACCAGCAGAACACGATCTCGCTCGGCCTGTTCCGCGACCGCGGCAATGCCGACAAGCGCCGCAACGAAGTCGCCGCGCTCGGCTTCAATCCCGAACTGATCACGCGCACGGAAGAGTTGCCGGTGTACTGGGTCGATTTCGCCACCGACCCGCAGCGCCCGCTCGACTGGCGCACGCGTGTCGCCCAGCACGACCTGCGCGAGGAAGCGGTCACCTGTTTTTGACGGCAGCGCCGGCTCCGTCCGCGCACGGGTGTTCCTGCCGGTCGCGCTTTCCTGGCCCCGCCAGCGCCCCCGTCCGGATTGTGCGAAAATCCGCGCGTCAATCTCCCTTGCCGGCATAGCTCAGTTGGTAGAGCAACTGATTTGTAATCAGTAGGTCGCGGGTTCGACTCCTGCTGCCGGCACCATTCTCGCGAAGCTCATTGCCGCCTGAAGGCCCGCCCGGTTACAGTCCGTACGGGGATCATTCATCTGGTTGACGCAGCCTTGGCTTGCGGGGGAGAGGAAATGCATTTTTGTCGTGGCGCCGTTGCGGCGCTCGTTGCGATGTTCGCCTGTGTGGCCATCCATGCGCCCGCTGCTTTCGGCCAGGGCATTCCCGATCCAGGCGGATCCCAGGCGCAGGGCACGAGAATCGAAACGACGCCCGGCGTGGCGGAACGCATGTCCGACCTTTCGCAGCGACAGGCTGTCGCGGCGCCTCGCGCGCCGCGCCCGGAACACGAACTGGAATATCCCGACCGCAGCAATCTGCCGCAGAATCCGGCTGCCCCGGCCACGTCTCAATATCCGCTTGACGCTGCCGGCCGCCGCACGCTCTCGCCGTCGCTCGACATCCACACGACGAGCCTTTCGTTCAACGGCCCGACCTTGTCCGACACCGGCGCCTTTCCGCCCGATTCGATGGGCACGGCCGGACCCACGCAGTTCATCGTCTTCGTCAACGGCCGCATCCGCTCGTACACCCGGGCCGGCGTCGCAGACGGCGTGATAAACGCCGACCCCGACGTGTTCTTTGCCTCGGTCATGACGCCAATCGGCGGGTCGGTGGTGCTGAACTTCACCAGCGACCCGCAGATCCGCTACGACCGCTTCAGCGGACGCTGGTTCATGAGCATCATCGACGTGCCGTGCACGAATGGAACCTGCACGGCAACCGCGGCCAATCGCTGGCTGCTGGCTGTCAGCGACGCGGCGAGCAACGGCGTGATCAGCGCGTCGACGGTCTGGACGTTCTTCAAGTTCCAGGCCGACCCCGGCACGAACTTCTGCGACTATCCGTCGCTCGGCATCGACGTCAACGCGCTGTACGTCGGCTGCAACATGTTCACCAGCGCCGGCGCGTTCGTGGGCACGAACGGCTATGTCATCCAGAAGGCATCAACGCTGACCGTCGGCCCCATCGTGGTCACCTCGTTCGCCAATCTTGCCGCCGGCGCCGGCGCTGGCCCCGAATCGCCGCGCGGCGTCGACAATTTCGACGCGAGCGCGACCGAGGGCTATTTCGTCGGGCCCGACAACGCGACATTCAGCACGATCATGTTCCGGCGCGTCAGCAATCCGGGATCGCTGACGCCCACGATCTCGGCGAACATTCCCGTGACGGTGCCGACCACGACGACGCCGAACACGGTCGAGCACGCGGGCAATACCGGCGGCAACAACGGCAAGCTGGACTCGATCGACGACCGGTTCTTCCAGGCGATGATCCGCAACGGTCACCTGTGGACCGCGCACAATTTCCGCGTGAGTTCGGCCGGCGTCGCCAGCATCGCCACCGAATCGCGCAACGCCGTGCGCTGGTACGAGTTCCAGAACCTTGCCGGCACGCCGACCGTGGTCGAGTCCGGCACCGTCTATGACAGCGCCGCGACGCGCGCCGCGGCGAGGCAATACTGGATTCCCTCGATCGCCGCGACCGGCCAGGGCCATGCCGTGCTCGGTTTCACCCTTGCAGGCACGCCGTCCGGCGCGACTCCGGCGTATGTCGGCAGGCTGGCCGGAGACGCGGCAGGAACGATGAGCGGCCCGCCCACGGCAGGTGCGGTGCAGGTCGGCACGACGGCGGCGAGTTACAACCCGCCGGGCGATCCGGGCGGCGCCGGCGGACGCCGCTGGGGAGACTACTCGTTCACGGTCGTCGACCCGCTCGACGACATGACCGTATGGACGATCCAGGAATACAACCAGGCCACGAACAGTTATGCGGTGCGCGTCGCCAAGTTGCTGGCGCCGCCGCCGGCGACGCCGACCTGCGCCGGCGCGCCGATCGCATTCAACGGCCCCACCGGCGATGTCGTGATCAACGCCACCTCGAGCAATGGTTCGGGGTTCTACGACCCTGGCGCGAACCTTCCCGTTCCGGCGTTGCCCTTCAAGCATATTGCTGCCACCGTCACCAACGCCGTCGTGAACAGCGCCACCTATGATTCGCCGACCAAGGTCACGCTGAACATCACTGCGAGCGCAGCCGGGCTGCAGGACGTCACGATCACGAATCCCGACGGCCAGAGTGTGACGGCTGCCGGCTGCATCGACGTGAGCCTGCCAGGCGCCGCGGCCACGGTCAGCTTCACGACGCAGCCGGCAACGGCCGGCAACGTTGTCGCCGGCGCGACGATTCCGCTGGTTGCCCATGTCGTCGATTCGATCGGCAACCCGGTTTCCGGCCAGAGCGTCACGCTTGCGATCGGCAACAATGCCGGCAGCTCGACGTTGTCGGTGACGACGAATCCGATCGTGACCAACGCCAGCGGCGACGCCACCTTCGCCGGTGTCTCGCTGAACAAGATTGGCTCGGGCTACACGCTGAAGGCCACCGATACAACGACGCCGTCAGCAACCGTGGCGACAAGCCACGCATTCAACATCATCGCCGGCGCCGCCGCGTCGGTCACGTTCACGACGCAACCGGCCTCGAGCAGCAATATCGTCGCCGGCGCGAATATTCCGCTGACGGCGCACGTGCAGGACACGAACGCCAATCCGGTGTCCGGCGACAACGTCACGCTGGCGTTCAACAACAATGCCGGCAGCTCGACGCTGAGCGTCACCGCCAATCCCGTCGCCACGAATGCGAGCGGCGATGCCGTATTTGCCGGTGTCTCGCTCAACAAGGTCGGTACGAATTACTCGCTCAAGGCAACCGACAGCAGCGCCTCGCCGCTGAGCGTGACCGGCAATGCATTCAACATCATCGCCGGCGCCGCCGCGTCGATCAGCTTCGCGACGCCACCGACCGACGCGGTCGCGGGCGTCGCGATCGCTCCGGCAATCGTCGCCAACGTGCAGGATGCGCTCGGCAATGTCGTCGCGGCCCAGAGCGTAAGCCTGGCGATCGTCAACAACGCCGGGGCCACGGGTATTCTTTCAGGCGGCACCGCGCAGCCGAGCGATGCGCTCGGCGACTCGACCTTCAACGGCGCATCGATCGACAAGGCCGGCGTCGGCTATACGTTGAGCGCGAATGTCGGGGCGCTGACGACGACGAGCGACCCGTTTACGATAAGTCCCAACGTGGCTGCCCAGCTCGAGTTCGTCACCGAGCCGGCCAACCTGGCGGCTGGAACGACCACGAGCGCAGCCGTCAGCGTGGAAGATGCGTTTGGCAACGTGAAGGATTCCGACGATACGACCCAGATCAGCATCAGTGTCGACGCCTGCGGAACCCGCGTGCTCGGCACCCGGACCGTCAGCGCCGGCACGGCGCAATTCCCGGACCTGCGTTTCCGCACAATCACCGATCCCGCTACGTTGCAGCTGCACGCACTGAGCGACACGGCGCTGAGCGGCGACAGCGCCACCTTCAAGGTATTGGCCAATCCGGATGCGCTGTTCTGGGGCGGATTCGAGGGATGCGATCCGTAACGAAGGGAGCCTGGCAGTCTCGCGCTGGGATACCGTTGAGCCTGCCCAAGGCCGCCTGACGATGCGCGCGAAGCGGCCGTTCGCGGTCATCGAGGGCCGTGGCCGGGTTGCCCGAAGCAGGACTGGCCGCGCCGGGCTTTCCCTGCTTCACTGGGACGATGCGGCGCTCATGGCGGGATGACGCGGCCGGAAACAGCCATCGCCAAAGGTGCGGCGATTGCGTGGTACTCTTCCTCGGCTGCCAATATTCGAGCGCCCCCGCCTCGCCAATGCCCGTAGTACGCCGTTTTCTCATTGTCTGCATCGCATTGGCTGTCAGCGCAGCACGAGCTTCCGCCCCCGACCCCGACACGCTGGCCGCCGCCGAGCGGCAATTCGCCGACGAAGTCGCGCGGCAAGGCGGCCTCGATCGCGACGAGGTCTTCGGCACGGTGTCGAAGGCGCGCTACCAGCAGAGCGTCATCGACGCGATCTCGCGCCCGGCCGAGGCCAAGCCGTGGAAGGACTACCGGCCGATCTTCGTCACGCAGCGGCGCATCGACGACGGCGTGGCTTTCCTGCGTGCAAATGCCGCGCTGCTCAAGCGCATCGAGGGCGAGTTCGGCGTGCCGGCGCCGCTGATCGTCACGATCCTCGGCGTCGAGACCAACTACGGCCGCATCACCGGGCGCTATCGCGTGCTCGACTCGCTGGCGACGCTGGCGTTTGCCTATCCGCCGCGCCAGGAGTTTTTCCGCGGCGAGCTCAAGCAACTGTTCTTGCTGCACGGAGCCGCCTTTCCGTACCCGATCGACAGTCTGATGGGCTCGTATGCCGGCGCGATGGGCTGGGGCCAGTTCATGCCGAGCAGCATCGCCAATTTCGCGCGCGACTACGATCACGACGGAAAAGTGGATTTGTGGAACTCCCTGCCGGACATCGGCGCCAGCGTGGCCAACTACTTCGCCGCGCATGGCTGGCAGAAAGGCGGCCCGGTGGCGCTGCCCGCCGACGTGGCTGCCGACGCGCATGCGCTCACGCCGGCCGGCCTGGAACCGGCCTATCCGCTGCAACAGCTGGCCGAATGGGGCTATCGCACGAACGAAAAGCTCGATCCGATGACGCCGGCGACGCTGATCTTCCTCGACGGCGAGCAGGGCCGCGAAGTCTGGATCACGTTCGAGAACTTCTACGTGATCTCGCGCTACAACCGCAGCCCGCTGTACAGCCTGGCGGTGTACCAGCTCAGCCAGGCCATCGCCGCGGACCATTCGCCGTGACGCGGCACGTCCGCTACCGCAGCGCGCTGCCGGCCGCGGCACTCGCGCTGGCGGCACTCGGCGGCTGCGCGCACCAGCCGCCGGCGCGTCCGCCGGGTGCCGGGCCAGCCGGTGCAACACCGCCATCGTCGACGCCGAAGTCCGGCGCCGGACGTTACGCCCAGGACCGCGACTCGACGCCGGACGGGCCGCCACCGGATCTGAGCCGGATCCCCGAGCCGGTGCCGAAAGCTGAACCGCCCTCGCAATACGGCAACAAGTCGCCGTACACTGTACTCGGCGAAACCTACCGCGTGCTGCCGAGCGCAAAAGGCTATGTCGAGCGTGGCATAGCGTCCTGGTACGGCAACAAATTCCACGGCTACACCACCTCCACGTTCGAAAAGTACGACATGTACGCCTACAGCGCCGCGCACAAGACCCTGCCGCTGCCAAGCTACGCGCGCGTGACGAACATCGAGAACGGGCGCAGCGTGATCGTGCGCGTCAACGATCGCGGACCGTTCGTCGCCAACCGCGTGATCGACCTGTCCTACGTGGCGGCGGTCAAGCTCGGGGTCTGGCCCAAGGGCACGGCGATGGTGGAAGTAAGGGCGATCGATCCGGACCACCCGGACCAGGAACCCGCGCCACCGGCGGCGGTCTCAGCGCGCGCCACGGCCGGCGCGGTGCCGGCGAAAACGCCCAAACCCGCGCTATACCTGCAGGTGGGCGCCTACGCCGACCGCGCGAATGCCGAACGTGCCGCGGCGACGATGCGGGCGGCGCACCTGGGCGACGTGCGTGTCGTCTCGGTGCAGATTGACGGCAAGGCCGTGCAGCGTGTCCGCCTCGGCCCGCTCGCCGATGTGGACGAGGCGGACCGGCTTACACCCAAGGTGCGCTCGCTCGGTCTCGGCGAGCCGCGCGTGGCGATCGACAACTGACAGAACCTGGAAAGACGACTCGACAAACAAGCACGTGTCATCCTGTGGCACCACCCTCACCCGCTCACCTATATCTGCCGGGATGCAGCAGCACCATCGCTCGCACCCGGCGCATGCAGGTGCGGCAACCTCTCCCGCCCGGAGAGGTGCTTACTCAAGACGGAATCAAAGATGAAGCATTTGCAACAAAGATACTTTGCCGCACTGGCGGTCCTCTCCCTTGCGCTCGCGGCATCGCCCGCGCTGGCGCGCACGCCGCACACGACCCGCGCCAAGGCGACGCCGCCGGCGCAGGCCCAGGCAAAGGATTCGACGCCGGCGCCGGCGCCCAACGATGCGGCCGCAGCGGTTCCCGCCGACAGTGCGCAGCCGCCGGCGCCGAAACCGGGTGCGCTCAACGTGCCGACACCGCCGCCGCCGTCGCTGGATGCCAAGAGCTGGGTGCTGATGGACTATGCGACCGGGCAGACGCTGGCCGACGCCAACGCCGACGCGCGCGTCGAACCGGCGTCGATCACCAAGGTCATGACCTCGTATGTCGTTTCGGCCGAGCTGGCCGCCGGCAAGATCAAGATGGACGACCAGGTGTTCATCAGCGAGAACGCCTGGCGCAGCGGCGGCGCCGGCACCGAAGGCTCGACCAGCTTCCTCGCGCTGAACAGCAAGGTGGCGCTGAAGGACCTGTTCTACGGCATGGTGATCCAGTCCGGCAACGACGCCGCCATTGCGCTGGCCGAGCACATCGCCGGCTCCGAGCAGACGTTCGCCGAACTGATGAACCAGTACGCCGCCAAGCTCGGCATGAGCGGCACGCACTTCGTCAACGCCTCGGGCCTGCCCGACCCGAACCACTACACCACCGCGCACGACATCGCCGTGCTGTCGCGCGCGCTGATCCACGACTATCCGGAGGAATACAAGATCTACGCGATCAAGGAATTCGAGTGGAACGGCATCAAGCAGCACAACCGCAACTCGCTGCTGTGGCGCGACAGCACGGTCGACGGTATCAAGACCGGCCACACCAAGGAAGCCGGCTATTGCCTGACCACGTCGGCCAGGCGCGGCGACCAGCGCCTGATCGCCGTCGTCATGGGCACGAGCAGCGAGAAGCAGCGCGCCGACGACAACCAGTCGCTGCTCAACTACGGCTTTCGTTTCTATGAAACGCACAAGCTGTATGACGCGGACAAGCCGCTGACCACGCCGGAACTGTGGAAAGGCGCCAGCAACACGATTTCGCTCGGCGTCGCCGACGACGTGCTCGTGTCGATGCCACGCGGCCGCTACAAGGACCTCAAGCCCAGCATGGACCTGCCGACCCGGCTGATCGCGCCGTTCACAAAGGGCCAGAAGGTCGGCACGCTGCGCGTTACGCTCGACGGCAAGCCGCTGGCCGAAAGGCCGCTGGTGGCCCTGGCCGATGCGCCGGCAGCGGGTTTCTGGGGACGCATGTCGGACGGCATCCTGTTGTGGTTCAAGGGCGACAAGAAGAGCGATGTTTCGGCGCTGCCGGATACCAAGTGAGGGCAGAGGTCCGGGAAGCGGGGGCGATGATCGGCCCTCGGACCCGCTTGAAGACGCGGTTCGCGCAGCCATCTGGTACAAATGCAAGATCGACCCTCGATGAAATCGCACGACGACCTCCAGCCGCAGAATCCGCAGCAGGGATTCCAGTTTCCCGGCGCGTTCGAGATCACGGCGATGGGCAAGGCCGGCACGGGACTCGAGCGGCGTGTGCCGCAGGCCATCGCCGCGCTCGGCCTGGCCGTGCTCGACGGCAGCCTGCGCATGCGTGAGTCGCGGGAAGGCCACTATGTTTCGGTCAGCGTGACGTTCACCTGTCCGTCGCGCGAGCAATACGATGCGGCACATGCAGCGTTGCGCGCGGACCCGGATGTGAAGTGGACGCTGTGACCGAGGCGGGACGCAGGACCCGGCGCGCGCGATCCGCGGAAGGCTGCGGCATTCGCTGCGCGCGTCCGCCCGCTTCGGCCGGCTCGACTCATTCCAGCCGCCAGCCATGACCGCCGTTCCCGAGCCCGCGGCACCCAATCCCTCGACCGGAGTCTTCGCTACCGAGTCCCGAACGCTGATCGTCCGTCGTTTTCCGGGCCTGCAGCCGTACGAGCCGATGTGGCACGCGATGCGGGCGTTCACCGATGCGCGCGGGACCGAAACGCCCGACGAACTGTGGGTGGTCGAGCACGAACCGGTGTTCACGCTCGGCCAGGCCGGCAAGTGGGAGCACGTGCTGATGCCGGGCGACATCCCGGTCGTTCCGGTCGACCGCGGCGGCCAGGTGACCTATCACGGGCCCGGCCAGATCGTCGCCTATCCGCTGGTCGACCTGCGCCGCGCCGGCATCGGCGTGCGCGAGTTCGTCCGGCGCATCGAGCAGGCGATCATCGATACGCTGGCCGAGTGGAACATAGTGGCCGTGCGCAAGGACGGCGCACCCGGCGTCTACGTCGCCGGCAGCAAGGTTGCGGCGCTCGGACTGCGCGTGCGCCGTGGCTGCACATTCCACGGCCTGGCGTTCAACATCGACATGGATCTGGAGCCTTTCCAGCGCATCAATCCGTGCGGATTCCAGGGTTTGAAGGTCACCCAGATGCTAGACTTGGGCGGCCCTTCGCGGCTGGCCGACGTCGAAACCGTGCTGGTGGGCGAACTGGCGCGGCAATTCGGCGCTTCGGCGCAAATCGCGCCGCCCCATACTTTCGACGCTGGCCTGACTGCCGCGGAGCCTGTTAGCGTCTCCAGCTGAAGCCGCGGCGTCGACGTTATTGCGAGCAACCCTTGAACAAGACCATCCCCATCTCGATCGTCGTCGACCCGCCGCAACAGGGCATCAAGCAGCTCGGCGAGGACAAGATCGCGCGCAATCGCGCCGGTTTCGACAGCGGCGTTCCGGTGCTGCGCAAGCCGAGCTGGATCCGCGTGCGGATTCCGCCGGGCAACGCGGTGGCGAAGCTGAAATCGAAACTGCGCGCCAATCGCCTGGTGACCGTGTGCGAGGAAGCGTCCTGCCCGAACATCCACGAATGTTTCGGCAAGGGCACGGCCACCTTCATGATCCTCGGAGAAGTCTGCACGCGGCGCTGCTCGTTCTGCGACGTCGCCCACGGCCGGCCGAAACCGCCGGATGCCGACGAACCGCGGCACCTGGCCGAAACGATCCGCGACATGGGCCTGCGCTACGTCGTGATCACCTCGGTCGACCGCGACGACCTGCGCGACGGCGGCGCCAGTCATTTCGCCGACTGCATCCGCGAAGTGCGCGCGGCCAGCCCGGCCATCCGCATCGAAATCCTGACGCCCGATTTCCGCGGCAAGGGCCGCATGGAGCGCGCGCTCGAGGTGCTCGGCGCGAACCCGCCCGACGTGTTCAACCACAACCTGGAGACCGTGCGCAGCCTGTATCCGAATGTGCGCCCCGGCGCCGACTATGACTGGTCGCTGACCCTGCTGCAGCGCTTCAAGGCGCAGCACCCGCAAATCCCGACCAAGTCGGGGATCATGCTTGGCCTGGGCGAGACCGCGGAACAGGTTCATGCTGCGTTGAACGATCTGCGTGTACATGATGTCGATATGGTCACGATCGGCCAGTACCTGCAGCCCACGCCGCATCATCATCCGGTGCTGCGCTACTGGACGCCGGACGAATTCGATGCGCTGGCCGATTACGGTCATGCGCTGGGCTTCGACCATGTCGCTTCGGGACCGCTGGTGCGCTCGTCGTACCATGCCGACCAGATGGCCCACGCCGCAGGTTATGTCGGCGAAGTGGCTTGAGCTGCGGGCATGGATGGAAGCAATCGCCTGAACCGTGTCCGCGCAAGCGGGCACTATTGAGACAACCGGAAGATGGATTCCCGCCTGGTGCGGGGAATCACGGCAAATCAAACCTGAAGGTACTCCTTGTGGAAATGTCGTTGCGCAAATACCCGTTGCTGATCGCGCTCGCGCTGACCGTGTGCGGCGCCGCCTGGGCCAAGCCCGCGCCGGACAGCGCCCAGATCGCGCTCAAGGCAACGCCGACGCAGGCGCAGACCGCCGTGCTGGCGGCGCGCTTCCTGACGCGTTTCCACTACAAGCCCGAGCCGCTCGACGCGAAGATGTCGGAACAGATCTTCGACCGCTACCTCGACGCGCTCGACGGCGACCGCCTGTTCCTGCTGCAGTCCGACGTCGACAAGTTCGCCACGATGCGCGACAAGCTCGGCGATGCGATCTACAACGAAGACCTGTCCGCGCCGTTCGCGATCTACAACGTCTACATCCAGCGCGTGACCGAGCGCACGACGTTCGCGCGCGAAGAGCTCAAGCACGATTTCGACTTCGCCAAGGACGAAAGCTACAAGTACCAGCGCGAAAAGATGCCGTGGGCCAAGACCACCGACGAGCTCAACGACATCTGGCGCAAGCGCGTCAAGAACGACTGGCTGCGCCTGAAGCTGGCCGGCAAGAAAGAAGCCGACATACGCACGACGCTCGACAAGCGCTACGCGAACTACATGGACCGCCTGCGCCAGCTCAACAGCGAAGACGTGTTCCAGACGTTCATGAACGCGTACGCGATGGCGATCGAGCCGCACACCAACTACCTGAGCCCGCGTTCGGCCGAAAACTTCGACATCGCGATGAAGCTGTCGCTCGAGGGCATCGGCGCGGTGCTGCAGCGCGACGAGGACTACACGGCGATCCGCGAGATCGTGCCGGGCGGACCGGCGGCCCTGTCCGGCAAGCTCAAGGTCGGCGATCGCATCCTGGGTGTCGGCCAGGGCGAGTCCGGGGCCTTGACCGACGTCATCGGCTGGCGCCTCGACGACGTCGTCGACAAGATCCGCGGCGCCAAGGACACCACGGTACGCCTGGAAATCCTGCCGGCCGACTCCGGCCCCGACGGCAAACACGTCACGGTCGCGATGGTGCGCAAGAAAGTCTCGATCGAGGAACAGGCCGCGAAGAGTTCGGTCATCGACGTCAAGGACGGCGACGTGTCGCGCAAGATCGGCGTGATCTCGCTGCCGACCTTCTACCAGGACTTCGATGCGCGCCGGCGCGGCGACAGGGACTACAAGAGCGCCACGCGCGACGTGGCAAAGATCCTGGGCGAGCTCAAGAAGCAGAACGTCGACGGCGTGCTGGTCGACCTGCGCAACAACGGCGGCGGCTCGCTGTCGGAGGCGACCGACCTGACCGGCCTGTTCATCGGCAAGGGCCCGGTCGTGCAGGTGCGCAGTGCGAACGGGCGCATCGAGGAAGAACAGAACACCGACACCGCCATGGCCTGGAGCGGTCCGCTCGCCGTGCTGATCAACCGCAACTCGGCGTCGGCCTCCGAGATCTTCGCCGCGGCGATCCAGGATTACGGCCGCGGCCTGATCGTCGGCGAGAACTCCTACGGCAAGGGCACCGTGCAGAACCTCGTCGACCTGGACCAGGTCAAGGGCAACGAGAAGCCGTCGTTCGGCGAATTGAAGATGACGATCGCGCAGTTCTTCCGCGTCAACGGCGGTTCGACGCAGCTCAAGGGCGTGACGCCGGACATCGCGTTTCCGCTGACCGGCGACTTCGACCAGAACGGCGAGCAGGCGTTCGACAACGCGCTGGCGTGGACATCGATCGCCGCCGCCGGCTATACGCCGTCGGCGAACCTGTCGCCGGTCGTGCCGATGCTCGAGGCGCGCCACGAGTCGCGCACGGCCGGCGACAAGGAATGGCTGGCGCTGCAGGCCGACATCGCCGACTCGCGCAAGCTGCGCAAGGAGACCTCGATCTCGCTCAACGAGCAGGTGCGGCGCGAGGAGCGCGACGAGCAGGAGAAGAAGCGGCTCGAGCGGCATCCGCAGCTGGCGGCGTCCAAGACGCCCACGGCAAAGGAAAATATTGCATCCGCGGACCCGGGTGCAGCCGCTGCCCAGGTGCGTCCGCGGGCCGAAGGCACCATCAGTCGTTCTCCTGTCCCGGACGACAGCGGTACGCCGGTCGATACGAAAGGCAAGGCAACCGCCTCGCCAGGCAAGGCCAGCAACGATCAGGCGACGCTGGCCGCGACGAAGTCCGCCGAGGCAAAGGACAAGATCGCCAGCAACAGTTCGGATTCCGCCGCCCCCAAGGACGACATCACGACCGATGACGGCCTGCAGGCCGACGAGCGCAGCCTGAAGGCGGACCTGGCCGAGGAGCGCAAGCGCAAGGTCGAGAAGGACGTGGCCCTCAACGAGGCCGCGCACATCCTCGCCGACGAGGTCAACCTGATCCACGCGGACACCAAGCTGGCATCGCGCGTGCTGCCGCACAGCGCAATCGCCAAGGACGCTGTCGACTGACTGATCGGGAAGGCCGCTGCGCGGCCTCCTAAAGAAGCGAGGTCGCGCGCTGCGTTGCCTCGCCAGGAAGGCCGGGGCTGCACCGGCCGCGTCGTCGGACTGGCCCGTAACTGCCTCCTCCTCACGGACGCGCGCGCTAGCGCGCGACCGAGCCCTCATGGGCGCGTCAGCGCGACCTGCATTTCGTAAAAAGATTCGGTCGTGCGGCGTTGCGAGGGGCAAATCCCGCAACGCCGCACGAACCGCGCGCTACCGATCCTGGGAGCGCGTGTAACGGGATTTCAGCGTGGCGAAGATGGCGCGCAGACCCTGCGCTTCGCCCCCTTGTGGCCGTCCAGGCCTGTCGCTGTCGTTCCAAGCGTAGACATCGATATGAATCCACGGCGTGAAATTCGGCACAAAGCGCTGCAGGAACAAGGCTGCCGTCAGTGCGCCGGCATGGCGCGACGGGCCGCTGTTGGCCAGGTCGGCGACGCGCGACTCGAGCATGCTCGTGTACGGCTGCCACAACGGCATGTGCCAGAGCGGATCCTGTTCGGCACGCCCTGCCGCGAGCGCGGCGGCGACCAGCTCGTCTCGATTGCCGAAAATGGCCGGCAGATCCGGACCCAGCGCGACGCGTGCCGCGCCGGTCAGCGTGGCGAAGTCGACGATGGCATCGGGTTTCTGCTCGACCGCATAGGCGAGCGCATCGCACAGCACGAGCCGGCCTTCGGCATCGGTGTTGTCGATTTCGACCGTGACGCCGGCGCGCGTGCGGATGACCTCCCCGGGCCGATATGCGTCACCGCCGATCGCATTCTCGACCGCCGGCACCAGCAGGGTCAGGCGCACCGGCAGGCGCGCCTGCATGATCATGTCGGCAAGCGCAATGACGTGTGCGGCGCCACCCATGTCCTTTTTCATCCAGCGCATGCCGTCGCCGGTCTTGAGGTTGAGGCCGCCGGTATCGAAGCACACGCCCTTGCCGACCAGCACCAGATGCGGGTGCGCCGCATCGCCCCAGCGCAGCTCGGCCAGCCGCGGTTCCTTCGGACTGGCGCGCCCGACGGCATGGATCGTCGGGAAATTTGCGCCGAGCAGTTGCTCTCCGACCCATTCACGGAATTCGGCACCGTGCGCCTGCGCGAGCGCCATGACTTGCGTGGAAATCGCCGCCGGCCCCATGTCCTGCGTCGGCGTGTTGACCATGTCGCGCAGGCGCCAGATGGCAGCGAGCGGAGCTTCGAGCGCCTTCAGCGTCACGCTGTCGACCGCGAGCCGTGCCGGCGCACGCGCGAGCTTGCGATAGCGCGCGAAGCGATACGCACCCAGGCCCCAGCCCAGCGCGGCACGCGCGCGGTCCAGCGGCAGGCCGGCCGCATCGAGCCGGTACGCGCCTGCCGGCAGCACGAACGGCAGCGCGGCGAGCGCATAGACGTCATCGGTACGGCCGACGCCGACGAGCACGGCACGCAGCCGGCCGCGTGTGTCGGGCACGAGGCAGTGGCGCCCGGGTTCGGCGTGGTAGTCGCTGTCGTCGACCCAGGCCGTGGCGGCAGCGCCGAGGCGGGCGACGGTTTCACGCAAGGTGGCGCGCGTGACGGCAATCAGCGGGGTGGCGCGCGCGGCGCGGCGCAGGTCGACCAGAGCGTGCATCGCATTCCTCTTCTCGGGGTGCAGCAAATGCGCAGGGACGTCTTCGCGTCCTGCACATTTGACGACAATGCAATCTATGTGCCTGCGCCGGCCCGGCTGTCTCAGGCGACCGCTTGCACCCGCTCGAGCAATCCTGCCAGTTCATCCAGATCGCGCGCGACGACATCGGGCTTTACCGCGTGTTGCCAGACTGCGCCGGTTCGATTCAGCCAGGCGCTGCGCATGCCGGCCGCGCTCGCACCGAGCACGTCGAGCGCGGGATCATCACCAATGTGAAGGACTTCCTGCGGCGGCAGATCCAGGCCGGCACAGGCGGCGTGGAAGATCTCCACGGCCGGCTTGGCCTTGCCGAAGCTGCGTGAAGAAATGGAAAAGTGGAAAAAGCGTGCAAGGCCGATGCGCTCGAGGTCGGCGTTGCCGTTCGACAGGCTGACCAGCGGGAAGCGTGCCGCGAGGCGCTCCAGCGCCGGCAGCGCGTCGCCGTAGCATTCGACTTCGTTGCGCGCCGCATAGAATTCGGCGAAGGCCGCGTCGACATGCTGCTCGCCATAGCCGTGCGGCTGCATCGCCGCGCGCAGGCACAACAGGCGCTGGCTGGTGAAATCGTGCGCGAGCTCGGGATTTTCCGCCGCGATGCGATCGCGCAGCGCGCGCATCGCCGCAATCGGAAATGCATCGGCCACCGGCGGGCAATGTGCCTGCAGCCATTGGTCGAGCCGCTGCTCGGCGCGCAGCATGACCGGCTCGATCGGCCAGAGCGTATCGTCCAGGTCGATCGTGATCGCGCGGATCTGCATCGATCGATCGATCAGTGGTCGGCCGGCGTGTCGGCCTGCTTTTCCGCCCTCAGCCGCGCCGCCCGTTCCTTCGCCTCCTGCGCTTCGGCCGAGTTCGGCGACATGCGCAGCAGGAAGTCGGCCGTCGCATTCGGCGCCGAGACCGGAGGCGAGCTGCTCGCCGGCGCAGCAGCTGCGACGACGCCGGGCCGCACGTGCGCGTCGATAAAGGCTACTCGTTCCGGCTCCCGCGCAACGAGGTTCTGCCCTTCCGAATACGGCAACAGCCCGTGCCGACGCAGCACTGCCTGCTCAGGCTCGGTTTGCGTGTACTGCGCGAACTTGACGATCGCGTCGTGATTCTTGCTGTCTTCGCGCGCCGCAAGGAACAGCGTCGAGTACAGCGGATAGCTGCCGTCGGCAATTGCAGCGGCCGATGGAGCGACGCCCTCGATGGTCAGCATCTTCAGCGCGGGGTTCGCATGCGCCGACGAGTACGTCGACAGGCCCAGACCGTGCGGATCGATCGCGATGCCCTCTTCGAGCTTGTCGACATTCAGATAGACGCGCGGCACGGAGACGACCATGTCGCCCTTGTGGAAGAGCAGCACGCGCAAGCTGTATTCGCTGCCGTCGAGCGGACCGGCCACTCCGTACAGGTTGATTTCCCCGGGCGCGCCGCCGAGGTCGCTCCAGTCGGTCACATCGCCGAGGTAGATGTCATGCAGCTGCTTGAGCGTGAGATTGCTCACCGGGTTCTTCGGCGAGGTGATCATGACCAGGCCATCCCACGCGATCGGCAGGAAGTTCGTGCCCTGTTCTTCGGCGCGGCCCGGCATCGGCGGGCGCGAGCTGCCGGCGATGTCGGCAGTGCCAGAATTGACCGCGTCGAGCCCGGAAATCGTGCTGAACGGCTGCAGCGTGAAACGTCCCTGCCCGCTCTTTTCGTAATCGGCTGCCCAGTCCTTCATGAAGGCGCGCGCGACGTTGTGGTCGCCGCGCCAGACCAGCACCGGCCCGGCCGGCACCGGCGCCTTGCCCTTTGAAGCCTTCCTGGCCGGGGCGGCGGCCTTCGCCGGGCTGGCAGCCTTCGCCGGACTGGCCACCGGCTTCTTTGCCGCATCCTGCGCGAAGGCCACGGCGCACAGGCCGATCGACAACGAAATAACGCACGCGCGCAACACGGTCTTGATGTTCACTGATGGATCCCCGGACGAACGGCTGGAAGCCGCATTATCCTCCAGCCGGGTCGCTACTGCATCGTCAGGAACGTGATATTGCGCGCCCGCACGACGGCCAGCTGCAGCTGGCGTGGCTGGCGCGCCAGCAGGCGCTTGAGGTCGTCGACGCCGCCGATCTCGACCTGGTTGACCGCGACGATCAGGTCGCCCGGCTTGAGGCTGTTCTTCGCCGCGCGGCTGTCGCTCGCAACGCGCACGACGCTGACGCCGTTGAGTCCTTCGCGGCGCGTGCGTTCGCCGGCGTTGGCCAGTTCCGCACCGCCCAGGCGCACGTCGATCTTGCCGCCGTCGCTGCTGGAGAACTGCTCGGCGGCCAGGCGCGCGTGCAGCGTCAAGGTCTTGCCGTCGCGCAGCACCTTCAGGTCGAGCGCCGTGCCGATCTTCGAGATCCCCTCGATGTTGTACAGGTCGTTGTCGCTGTTTACCGCCTTGCCATCGATCGCCGTGATCACGTCGCCGGGCTTGATGCCCGCTTCCTCGGCCGGCGACTGCGGCGCAACTTCCGTCACCACCGCGCCCTGCTGCAGGTTGGTCTGCAGCAGGCGCGCGATCTCGGGTGTCAGCGTCTGCGCCTGCACGCCGAGCGAGCCGTGCTGCACATGGCCGCTGGCGATCAGCTGGCGCATCGCATCGCTGGCGCGGTCGACCGGAATCGCAAAGCCGATGCCGACATTGCCGCCGGACGGCGTGTAGATCGCCGAATTGATGCCGACCAGCTCGCCGCGCAGGTTGACCAGCGCGCCGCCGGAGTTGCCCGGGTTGATCGGCGCATCGGTCTGGATGTAGTTCTGGAAACCGACGCCGCGCAGACCCGAGCGCTGCAGCGCGGAGATGATGCCGTGCGTGACGGTCTGGCCGAGGCCGAACGGATTGCCGACCGCGGCGACGAAGTCGCCGACGCGCAACTGGGTCGAGTCGGCCAGCGGCAGCGCCGTGAGGTGGTCGGCGGGGATCTGCACCACCGCGATGTCGCTTTCCGGATCGCTGCCGACCAGGTGGCCGGGCAGCGTGCGGTTGTCGTGCAGCGTCACCGAAATGTCGTCGGCGCCCTCGATGACGTGGTTGTTGGTCAGCACGTAGCCCTTGGCGGCGTCGATGATGACGCCGGAGCCGAGCGACTGCTCGATGCGTTCGCGCGGCGCGTTCTGCATGCCGAAGAACTGGCGGAAGAACGGGTCGTCCATGAACGGATTGCGCACGCGCACGCGCGTCTTGGAATTGATGTTGACCACGGCCGGCACCACCTTTTCCAGCATCGGCGCGAGCGACGTGATCGGCTGGCCATCGGCGCCGATCGGCAGGGTCGCCTGGGTGGCATGTGGCACCAGCACGACAGACAGGCCCAGGGCCAGGAGGAACATGACCGCGACGAGCAGGACGCGGCGCCGGAATGACCGATCGGACATGGTGATTTCCAGAGAATGACGGTGAATTGGAACGTAGCCGCCTTGCAGACCGCAAGCGGCGGCGGCGGTTTCAATCCGGTGACAAGGCCTCGTGGTGCAATTCTTGCGCTGTTCAGAAATCAACGGAAATAGCTGCCGCAAACGGTTGAATTCCATCGTCAAAAAAAACGTTTGACAACGCCTTTCCAGCGGCGTAGTTTTCCTGACCGAATTCACAATATCTTGTGCCTGGTCCTTGCAGACGCCCCAAAATATACGGGTTGCATGAGACAATGGCGGTGCGGTCGGCGCGCTGCGGGATGACGAATAGCGAACGATAACGGCAGGTCGGCGAGAGGCAACCGGAGGCGTCCGGAACCCGAGCCGAGGGCGGAGCTTTCTTTGCGGATTTGCAGGTTTGCGGAACGGTGAACGCGCGGAGGGCGGCGCGGTCAGGGAAATAATGGAAAGCAGCGGACGGCACGGATGCGCTGGGGCTGCTTCAAAAGAAGAACGGTTTGGACAAAACCGGGAGGACGAATACGAAATGAGTACGGTGCGCCTCGAATCATTGGGTCGCGGCCTGGCAGAGATTCCCCTGCAGTCCGCCTCTTACGACATCTGGGACAAGAAATATCGCCTCAAGACGAAACAGGGCGAACCGGTCGACGCAAGCATCGACCATACCTACCAGCGTGTCGCGCGGGCGCTGGCCGGCGCGGAAACCACGGCCGAGAAACAGAACTACTGGTACGAGCGATTCCTGTGGGCGTTGCGCCGCGGTGCGATCCCGGCCGGGCGCGTGACGTCCAATGCCGGCGCGCTGGAGCACAAGCCGGCGACGTCGACGATCAACTGCACCGTTTCCGGCACGATCGAAGACTCGATGGACGGCATCCTCGACAAGGTGCACGAGGCGGGCCTCACGCTGAAGGCCGGCTGCGGCATCGGCTATGAATTCTCGACGCTGCGCCCGCGCGGCGCGTACGTTTCCGGCGCCGGCGCGTACACGTCCGGGCCGATGTCGTTCATGGATATCTACGACAAGATGTGCTTCACCGTGTCGTCCGCCGGCGGCCGCCGCGGCGCGCAGATGGGCACGTTCGACGTCAGCCATCCGGACGTCAAGGATTTCATCCGCGCCAAGCGCGAAGATGCGCGCCTGCGCCAGTTCAACCTCAGCCTGCTGATCACCGACGGCTTCATGGAAGCGGTCGAGACCGACGCCGACTGGCCGCTGGTGTTCCCGATCAACGCCAAGGAAAAGGACGAGATCGACCTCACCGACGCCGAAAAGATCATCTGGCGCGAATGGCCGACGCACAAGAACTACGTCAGCCGCGACGACGGCCTGGTCGCCTGCAAGGTGTACGGCCATATCCGCGCCAAGCACCTGTGGGACATGATCATGACCTCGACGTACGACTACGCCGAGCCGGGCTTCATCCTGATCGACCGCGTCAACGAGATGAACAACAACTGGTGGTGCGAGAACATCCGCGCCACGAATCCCTGCGGCGAACAGCCGCTGCCGCCGTACGGCTCGTGCCTGCTCGGCTCGGTGAATCTGACCACCTTCGTGCGCGACCCGTTCGGCCCGAAGGCGCGCTTCGACTGGGACGAATACAAGGAAGTCGTGCGCGTGTTCACGCGCATGCTCGACAACGTCGTCGAGATCAACGGCCTGCCGCTCGAGCAGCAGCGCGGCGAGATCCTGCGCAAGCGCCGCCACGGCATGGGCTTCCTGGGCCTGGGCAGCACGCTGACGATGCTCAAGATGCGCTACGGCACGAAGGAATCGTGCGAGTTCACCGAGCAGGTCGCGCGCGACATGGCGCTCGCCGGCTGGGAAGTCGCGCTGAGCCTGGCGCAGGAAAAAGGCCCCGCGCCGATCATGAGCGAGGAGTTCGAGGTCACCGCCGAGATGCTGCGCAAGCGCCCGGAGATGGTCCAGGACGGCTACCAGGTCGGCGACAAGGTGCCCGGCCGCGTGCTGCACAGCACCTATAGCCGCTACATGCAGCGCGTCGCCGGCGTGGCGCCGGAGCTGGTCATGCAGCTGGCCGAGACCGGCGCGCGCTTCACGCACCACAGCTCGATCGCGCCGACCGGCACGATTTCGCTGTCGCTGGCCAACAACGCCAGCAACGGCATCGAGCCGTCGTTCGCGCACCACTACAGCCGCAACGTGATCCGCGAGGGCAAGAAGTCCAAGGAAAAGGTCGAGGTGTTCAGCTACGAACTGCTGGCCTACCGCGAACTGATCAACGCCGCCGCCATTCCCGGCTCGGACAAGCCCGAGGAACGCCTGCCGGACTACTTCGTGGCCGCCGACGACATCTCGCCGGTCGAGCACGTCGACATCCAGGCCGCCGCCCAGTTGTGGGTCGATTCGTCGATCTCCAAGACCGCCAACGTGCCGACCGCCTACCCGTACGCGGACTTCAAGGACATCTACCGCTACGCCCACCAGCGCGGCCTGAAAGGCTGCACCACCTTCCGCTTCAACCCGGCCGCCTTCCAGGGCGTGCTGGTCAAGGAAGCGGACCTTGAAAACACCCTCTATCGCTTCGAGCTGGAAGACGGTACCGTAATCGAGGCCAAGGGCAACGAAGAGATCGAATACGACGGCGAAACGCATACCGCCGCCAATCTGTTCGACGCCCTCAAGGAAGGCTACTACGGCAAGTTCTGACGTGCTGCAAGCGCACGCCGAACCACAGAAGGGAAAGGCTTACGCCACGTTCCGCAAGGCTGCAAAATATACAATGTAGCATCGGCGGAATCCAGCTCATCGCAGATATCGTCGGAGGGAATATGCAGAACGAACACACGCCCATGGGCGAAGGCGCCGCGAACGCGGTCGATGCCGTCGTCGAGAAAGCGCAGGAAATCGGCTCGGCCGTGGCCGAGAAGGCGAGCCAGGTCGGCCAGGCTGCGGCGGAAAAGGCCGCCAGCGTGGCGACCAACGTCAAGGACGCTGCCGTGCAGAGGGCGACGCAGGTCAAGGATGCCGTGGTCAAGCAGGCCGCTGCCGCCGGTGCCGCCGTCGCCAAGAAAGCCGCTGCAGTGAAGACCGCCGTCAAGAAGGCCGTCGCCGCGAAGAAGGCTGCGCCGAAGAAGGCAGCCAGGAAGGCCGCGAAGAAAGCCAAGCCGGCAAAGAAAGCGGCGAAGAAGGCCGCGAAGAAAGTCGCGAAGAAGGCCAAGTCCGCCCGCAAAGCGGTGAAGAAGTCCGTCAGGAAGGCGACGAAGAAAGTCGCGCGCAAGGCCAAGACCGCGAAGAAGGCGGTGAAGAAAGGCGCGAAGAAGAAGACCGCCGCGAAGAAAAAACCGGCACGCAAGGCCGCCCGCAAGAAGGGCCACCGCACCACGATGTACAGCAGCGCCGGCAAGAAGCTCTATGCCGTACGCGATGCCAAGGGCCACTTCAAGGACATCCAGACCTACAAGCGCGCCCACACGATGGACATGCGCCGCAAGTCGAAAGCCGAGAAGGGCAAGAAATAAGGCACTGGTCGGGGCCGCCATGGCGCGGCCCCGCCACGCCGGTGACGAAGATCGAAGGAGTTTGCAGCAGTGACCATCAAGATTTCCAAGAAGATCAAGGGATACAGCGTCGGCAAGCCCGAGGACAAGTCGCTGGTCCCTGCCCTGCCGGCTGATCCGCCCGACGTGATCGAGGTGCCGAAGGCCGAAGTCATCCAGATGCACGAAAAGGTCGAGCGCCCCGATACGCTGGTCGGCGCCACCTACAAGATCAAGTCGCCGCTGTTCGAGCACGCGCTGTACGTCACGATCAACGACATCGTGCTGAACCAGGGCACCGAATACGAACTGCGCCGCCCGTTCGAGATCTTCATCAACTCGAAGAACATGGACCACTTCCAGTGGATCGTCGCGCTGACGCGCATCATGTCGGCCGTGTTCCGCAAGGGCGGCGACGTGACGTTCCTGGTCGAGGAATTGAAAGCCGTGTTCGACCCGCGCGGCGGCTACTTCAAGGCAGGCGGCGTCTACATGCCGTCGATCGTGGCCGAACTCGGCGCGATCATCGAGCAGCACCTCAAATCCATCGGCCTGCTGCACGACCCGGAACTCGACCCCGAGCAGCGCAAGCTGATCGCCGAGAAGCGCGCCGCGTACGAAGCGCGCGTGAGCCGCGACAGCTCAAAAAAAAAATCTGAGCGAAACCTGGACCGGATCAACAGCGCGATCAGCAACACGCTGAGCGGCGACCTTGCCGGCGTGCTTGGCGAGACCGCGAAGAAATCCTCCAGCTCTTCCCCCCCTCCCTTGACGGGAGAGGGCCGGGGAGAGGGTGAAGCCGATGCCGAAGCGTCCGCCTTCCCGCCCGGCGCGACGATGTGCAACAAGTGCAACACGAACGCCGTCATCCTGATGGATGGGTGTGCGACTTGTTTGAATTGCGGGTATAGCAAATGCGGCTGATGGAGACGGTACGCAACACCACTCCCGGCCGACCTATCGACCAATAAATTCAACGAATTGTGTTCATGACTCCCTTCGCGTGCTGCAAAAAAGAATGCTCATCAAGAATCTGCTCTCCCCCTGCCGGAACTAATTGTTTAAACTACGCCTCCAATGGCGCGTAGCGGGCGTTCATAGCCGCCGAGCGGTTTGCAGGGAAAAGCGAGGGGAAATGGTCGCGCGGCGGGACCTTAAGTTACCAACCAAGCTCAAGCGAGACGCTATTCTCGAAAGCGTCTTGGAACTTCGTTTCGCCACAGCAGTGGTTAGCGAGGTCTTTCTCGGCAAGCTCATACAGCATTGGCCGAATTATCAACAGCGCCGCCTTGCTGCGTATGAAATTCCACCGTAATACTCAAGGCAATATTTGAGCAAAACTATCACCGCGAAAGCGCTAGTGCCGAGAAACAACCGAGCGAAACGGCTTGGCAGAAACTTTGGCGGTGGTTTGCAGAACTTTTTGCGACGCGCTGAAGCTGATTTCGACAAGAACGGTGACAGGTTGTGGCACCCCTAGTTTCCCGGACACCCATGAAGGGAGACAATCCCTCAAGCGAGTTGTTCGATGGAAAAGCGTCAACGATTCACAGCGGAGTTCAAGCGCGAGGCAGTGGGTCTTCTGAAGGGCTCGGGCAAGGCGGTAGCCGCAGGGGAAATAGGGGACGGAGGTAGTTAAATCGCCTTGACTACCCCGTCCCCAATTCCGACCCCCAATTCCCAATTTCTCGTCAGAAACGTGTCAGGGGGCCTTCCGGCATCGAAGAAGCCGCGGCGCCCTGGGCCTGGATCGGCGCTGATCTTGCGTTTGCAAATACACGGGAGCATATTTCCACGCGTGCTCTGTTGCGAAGCGGGGTTCGTATGCACCGTGCATGCAGGCGCATTTGGATCCGTTCACTGCCGCTGGTGCTGGCATCCAGCCCGGCGGCCGACGCTGCGATCGTGGTCAACAGCACCTCCGATATGGTGTTGGACGACGGCCATTGCACGCTGCGCGAAGCGATCGCCGCGGCAAATACCAACACGGCCTCGGGAGCAAAGAGCGGCGAGTGCGCTGCCGGAGGCTCCGGAACGGACACGATCGAATTCGACATTACCGATGCGGGGTGCGTCGGCGGGCCACCGAAGATTTGCACGATTGCGCCGTCGACGACGTTGCCGGACATCACTGCACCGGTCGTGATCGATGGCTATGCAACGCAGCCCGGCGCGAGCGCCAATACGCTCGCCGTCGGCGACAATGCCGTGATCGCGATCCGGCTCGATATCAGCGGCGTGACCGGAACCGGCTTGCATCTGGCGCCGGGCAGCAGCGGTTCCACGGTACGCGGACTGTCCATCGTGAGGCCCGGCGGCAGCATCCCTCTGGGTTACATGGTGAAGGTCGACAGCGACAATGTGACCGTAGCCGGCAATTTCATCGGCGTGGAGCCCGATGGGTCCACGGTGTCGACGCATCTGGTCACTTTCGACGCCCTGGACGTGAACGGCACCGGCAACACGATCGGCGGCACGACGCCGGCGCTGCGCAACGTGATCGCATTCGACAACGGTGGAGGTGGTGGCGTCGGACTGTGGATCGAGCGCGGCGCCTCGCACCTGGTCCAGGGCAACTACTTCGATGTCGACGCCAGCGGCACCGCGGCGATCGGCAACGCGCAGTACGGGATCAACGTCGCCACCGGCGGCAACACGGTTGGCGGCAGCGTCGCCGGTGCCGGGAACGTTATCGGCAGGTGGGCCCTGGTCGGCCTCCAGTTCAATTCCAACTCTTCCAACCCGGGTGCCTCCAGCGCCTTGGGCAATCGCATCGGCACCGATGCCGCCGGCACGCTTGCCCTACCGGCAGGCCCTTACGGGGTGGTCGTCGGCGCCAGCAGCGGCGCGGTCACGATCGGCGGCAGCGCAGCCGACGCGGGCAACCTGATTCGCGGCACCTTGAACGGCATACTGGTCCAGGGCGATGCCCCTGCAGGCACTCCCGTGATTCAGGGTAATCACATCGGTGTCAGCCTGGACGGCACGCTGCCGCTGCCGAGCGGAAACTCCGGAATTCTCGTCACCTCGGCCGCTTCTGGCGGCCTGATCGGCGGCACGGCCGCGGGCGAAGGCAACGTGATCGGTTGCAGCGGCACGAATGGCATTTCTCTCGCGTTCTCTGCGGACTGGGCCATGCTCGGCAACTCGATCTCCGGCAACGGCTTCGGCATCAGCCTTGCCGGCAGCGACAGTGTTTCATCGCCGACGCCCAACGATACCAACGATGGCGACACCGGCAACAACAACCTGCAGAACTATCCGGTCATCAGCAACGTGACGATCGAGTCGCCGACGGCCGTGCAGGTAAGCGGCAGTCTGAACAGCGAAGCGAGCAAGACCTACCGGCTGGAATTTTTTGCCGGCGCCCGTTGTGACAAATCGGGCCACGGCCAGGGCAGGGACTTCGTCGGCTTCGAGGATGTCAGCACCAGCCCGTCGAACAATGTCTCGTTCGGCCCCCTGCCCTTCACCGTGCCGGCGGGTCACCGCGTCATTACGGCGACTGCGACCGATCCGAAGGGGAACACGTCGGAGTTCTCGCTGTGCTCCGACCAGGATGCAATCTTCAGCGACAGCTTCGAAACCACTTCGGCTTGCAATTGAAGAAGACGGGGACGGAGGTAGTTGAATCGCCTTAACTACCCCCGTCCCCAATTCCTCGACTCTTGCCCCTATCGCCATGTCGGCAATATTGACTATCCTCTGAGCCGTCATTCGGCCCAGGGGCTAGCCCATCAAGACCACCATCGCTTCACACGCGCGCTGCTTGCGCGCGTCGATCATCGCGCTCGCGCTTGCCGCCCACGGCGTTGCCTTCGCGCTTGCCGACGACGTGGCATCCGACGAGATATTCGCCGATGCGTTCGATCCGCCGCCAACTGCCGACTTCAGCTTTGTCGCCGAGGGATTGGCGGCAACGTTCACCGATCAATCGATCGATGCCGACGGGACGATCGGTTCGTGGGCCTGGGACTTCGGCGACGGTGGCACATCGACGTTGCAGAATCCGGTTCACGCCTTCGCGGCCGCCGGGATGTACACCGTCACCGAAACCGTTCGCGACGGCTCGAACCAGGAGGCCAGCGTCACATCGATGCCGGTAACGGTCGTGCCGTGCGGCACGCTGACCGCGTACCTGCATGACTTCAAGGCCTACTACGAAGCCGGCGGCCATCCGGACTTCGAGCAATTCAGCGCAGGGCTTGCCACCGGCCTTGCCGCGTCGAGCATCGTGCCCGGCGGCGTGCCGACGCTGCAGTCGACCTACGGGAGCCAGGGCCCGACGAAAGTACAAGTCGCCAGCGCCGATTCGTTCGCACAATGGTTCACGGACGACCCGATCAACCTTCCGATTCAGCAGACGCTGACGCTCACCGAGAATCCACCCGGCACGTTCGGGTATTCGAACAGCGCCTACTTCCCGATCGACGATCTGGGCTTCGGCAACCTTGGGAGCACCGGCCACAACTACGACTTCACCACGATGCTGCACGCGCAATTCGTGTTCCACGGCGGCGAAACGTTCTCGTTCACCGGGGATGACGACGTATGGGCGTACATCGACGGCAAGCTCTTCATCGATATGGGCGGCGTCCACGGTGCAACGGCGGCTTCGGTGACCTTCGATGCGCCGCATGCTGCCCTTTATGGGCTTGCGCCGGGTCAGACGTACAAACTCGACCTGTTTCGGGCGCAGCGGCACACCACCGCTTCGGACTTCTCCTTGCAGACGACGATCCAGTGCCTGGCCGATGCGCAGTAAGACCAAGTAACGGGGTCAGAGTGCCTTGGCACTTCTCCTTTTCCGAGCTGCTCCGGAAAGGTGAACTCGTGTCGGCGCAGGAGTAAGCTTGATCCGGGACTTCTATGCCTGCACCGAGCCGCACGTGCGGCGGCGGCTGGCGACGGAGGGATCATGCACTCGATCTTCGACGCGGTGCCGGGCGAATGACGGCGGCGCGTCTACGGCGCGGTAAGCCGCTGGGCGCCGCAATCGGCGCCTCGCTCTCGCGCAGCAGCAGCGGCGCGCCTCTCGTCTGCGCGGCAGCAATGGCATTGGCGCTGGGGTTCACCGCACCGGCCGAAGCCGGCAGCATCTTTACGGTCAACACGGCGCTCGATCCCGGTCCGGGCGGGACCATCAGTCTGCGCCAGGCCATCGCGTTGGCGAGTGGATCTAGCGGAAACACCGTACAGTTCGACGCCAGCCTGGTCGGCAGCACGATCACGCTGGCGGGAACCGAGATTCCCGTGACGATGCCGATGTACATCCAAGGCCCGGGTCGGGACCACCTGACGATCAGCGGCAACAATGCGTCGCGAATCTTCCAGATCGAGTCTTGCAGCGGGACCGGACATCTGAAGCTGTCCGGCGTAACGTTGACGAGCGGCGCAAGCACCAGCTACGGCGGCGCCGTGTACGCCAACGGCTGCGGACTGGAGCTCCTGAACTCGCGGATCACGGCAAGCCATGCGCAAAACGGAGGCGGCGCAATCGCTTCCAATTCCGCCTACGGGGTGTCGTTGGACAACGCCACGATCAGCGGCAACAGCGCACCCAATGGCGGCGCCATCTACACTCACGGCAACGTAAACGTCAACAGGAGTTCGATTCTTGGAAACACCGCTGTTGATCGCGGCGGCGGAATCTATATGGCCAGCGGCTATCTGACCATGTCCAATTCGACGATCAGCGGCAACTCGGTCACGTCGATGCTCGGTTACGGCAGCTATCTCGGGGGTGGCATTTTTCTCTCTGGCACCAGGTCTTTGGTGGAAGATTCGACGATAGCGTACAACTACGCCTCCGACGGCGGCGGCGGGGTCTACCTGCAGGGTGGCTACGCGGCAAGCCACGCCACTTTCAAGTTCACCACCATCGTTGGCAACAGCAGCTGCTGTTACGACCAAGGCAATGGCATCAGCGCATCCGGCGGGCAAGCCTATCTCAACTCCACCATCGTCGCGAACAATTTCAATCGTGGCGGCATGTACGATCTCGCCGGGTTTTTCGCCATAATATCGAGCCTGGTTCGCAGTCCCGGCAGCGCGACCATCATCAGCAGCAGCTCGCTGTTCGGCGTCGATCCGAAACTGGGACTTTTGAAAGACAACGGCGGGCCGACCTGGACCCTGCTTCCGGCCGCGAACAGTCCGGTCATCGACGCAGGTCCAGCCTGCTCCGACGTAAACACCGAACAGCGCGGCGTGCGCCGCTGCGTCAACGGCCATCTGGACATGGGCTCCGTCGAGCGGCAAAACCCGGAGGACTTCATTTTTCGCGACAACTTCGATCCCAGCCCGTGATCAAAACCGGCGAGAGCCGGGTCAGGGTACATTTTCAGGTCCCTGGGCGACGGACCAACCGGACTCTTGTCGCTCGCTTTCCGCTCCACCGCGGCACGCCTCGAAGGGCCGATCAGGATCGTTTCCCACAGTCTCAATCGGCGAGATGCGCTTGCGTTCCAATACTCCCGTGCCGCTCGGCACGCCGGTGCCGGCCATGGGGGCCGACGCCGGAGTCAACCAAAGGGAGAAGTTCGCATGTCGCAGAATCTCGTTTCCTGGAATCTCACCGATGCGCAGATCACGGCAGTCGATTCGGCACTGACGGAGTTGGAAACACAGCTCGCCGGACTCATCGCGTTGCCCAACAAGAAGTCGTACAAGAGGATGGGCAACAAGTCGGAAGCTTTCTGTCGCCAGACGTTGCATGTGCTGGAGCAGAATCCGCAGATGGTGCCGCAGAATCTCGGCCTGGCGGACGCCATCGCGGATCTCAACGGGATCGATCAGTTGCGACCGCGAATGGTGCGGCTGGCGCGATTGAGCGAACGCGCGGCGGACACGAATTTCGCCCTCGGCAGCGACGTGATGGCAGCGGCACTGGAGGGTTACAACCTGCTCAAGCGCTCGGGCAAGTCCGAAGGCCTCGACTCGCTGCGCAAGGAACTGGGCTCGCGGTTCACCCGCACGATGCGTCAGGCTGAGCCGACGCCAACGCCGACGCAGCCTCCGGCCGAGCCTCACGTGCTGGCGTTCGCCAAGGCGGCGTAGCCACTTCCGCCTCTCCAGCCCAGGGAAGGACAAAAGCCGCAGGGATGCGGCTTTTTTTTGTTCGCGACGAACGCATCGCCGATGTCGACGACGACATCCCCGACCTCGTGCGCGACGTCGGCGACGTCATGCGTCGCGCCGGCGACGTCGGCAACCACGTGGATGACGTCATGCGCCAATTCCGCGGTGTCGTGCTTCACATCGGCGACGTCGTGCTCGGCGCCAGCGACGTCAGCAGCCACGTGGATGACGTCGTGAGCCTATTCCCCGATGCCGTGCTTCACGTCGGCGACGTCATGCTCCGCCCCAGCGACGTCGGCAATCGCGTGGACGATGTCATGCGCCAGGTCAGCGATGCCGTGCTTCGCGCCGGCGACGTCATGCTTCGCGCCGGCGACGTCGGCAGCCACGTGGACGACGTCATGCGCCAGGTCAGCGATGCCGTGCTTCACGTCGGCGACGTCGTGCTCCGAATCGGCGGAGTCGTGGTCCACGTCGGCGATGTCGTGCGCCGCCGCTCGGCAAGTCGTTTCCCCAGTGACACCGGTGATGTGCGCCACTTTGAATAGCTTGCCCGGCTGGTTGGCGGACTTGATGCTACGCCGACGCTGCCGCTGCTTCAAACCCCTCGAATCCGCCCGCACCGGGCGCCTGTTCAGCCGTGCGCGGCTGCGCAATGACGCCAGAGCAGTAACAGCTGCGACTTGGTGGGTGCCTGCCGCAGGTGCAGTCAGCAAACTCCCAACGGCTTCGGTGAATGAGGGCTCATGAGGCTTACGGCCGCGCTGCTTCCTTCCAGCTAGCTGATGCTGTCGGAGATTGGCGAATCGTCTCGTAGGAGATCTCTTGCTGACGGAATGCTGACAATCTTGCTGCTGCCGAGCAGCATTGACTGTGGGCCGAATCACGCTAAGCTCCGTCTGGTTTGTAGAGCCATCTACACACTGATCAAGGGCCGTTTCGGCAGGTATTATTTTGGATTTCACGGACGAACTTTGTTGCTTTCGCATCATCCTGAGTAGTTCCTCATCGACTTGAGGAACTCAACTGCAACCAGAGCCAAGGCGGCTCAAATCCCGGAGTGAGATAGATGAAACATCTTTTGCTGGCAAGCGCAGTTCTCGCAAGCATCTGCGCCACGTCTGCCGTTGCTGCCCAACGCAACCAGACCCTCTACATCTCATACGACACCAATGGCAGCCAGCTGCGCGCCGGTGACGTGCTCGTCGCCGATGGCGATGGCATGGCCGCGCTCTATCGCGGCAATGCGTTCGTTCGCATGGTGCATGATCCGGAAGACCTGGTCGCTTCGCGTTCCAGCCCCTCGCAGCCGGTGTACGTCACGAACGCCGAGGGTGAAATCGTACGTGGCGACCTGGCGAATTATGAAAGTGACGTGTTCCTCTCCGCTGACGCTCCCGAACACGTTTTCCACAGGAAGGAATTCAACAATTCCAAGCCAAACTACGGCAAGCCCGGTGGCGGCGGTGGTTCCGCGCTGATGACCTACCACAATGGAAACGTGTTGGTCACGCCGACGACGTATTCGATCTTCTGGGGTCCCTCGAGCAGCGACATCACGAACGGCATGGCCACGTTCTTCTCCGGTTTCAGCGGCAGCAGCATCGGGAACGCGTCGGGAGAATACACCGGATCCAATGGCAAGGTCAGCGGCAAGACGGTGGTCGGCGGCGTGTACCAGGACAACAGTACGCCGCCATCAAGAGCCCTTAGTACCTCGGGCGCCGTCGCCGAAGTGTGCAAGGTGACCAACAACGCTCCAAATCCGAACGCGGTGTACTTCATATTCACTTCGACCGGCGCCGGTCACGTCAGCTATTGCGCTTGGCACAGTTGGGGCAGCTGCGGCTCGACGCCGATCCAGGTTGCCTACATGCCGAATCTGAGTGGCGTGAGTGGCTGCGATGTCGGCGACACCGTCACCGGTCACTCGGCAGCTCTTGCCGCACTCGCGAACGTGACCTCGCATGAGTTGTCAGAAGCGATCACTGATCCGCAGGGAACCGGCTGGTTCGACGCCTCAGGCCAGGAAAATGGCGACAAATGTGCCTGGGCGTTCCTCTCGGAGCCGGCGCCAGAACCGGTATCCTTGGGTGGCACCCATTGGATATTGCAAGGCGAATGGTCCAACGCCGCCTATACCGCGCGTACCGGCTATCTGAATCGCAGCGGGCAAGCCGGCTGTCTGTATTGATAGGCGAAGTCTTCGCTCATGCAACCCCAACGCCTCGATGGGCAACTATCGAGGCGTTTTTTTGTGCCGATGATGTCATGCGCCAATTTCGCGATGCGGTGCTTCACATCGGCGACAGCGTGCTTCGAATCAACGAACGCGTAGTGCCTGTGGGCGATGTCGTGCCCCGCAGCCGCGGAACAAGGGTTTCAGAGTGTCGCTGCGACGAACGATGGCATGCTTCGTTGCCTGACGGTTAGCGTGGTCCGGCAGCTGCAGCAACTTGTGGTTCCCTTCGTCGAAGGAACCAGCCACATCGCGGGGTTCCAGGTCAAGTGAGTGGGAGGCAGAGACTGCGTTCCTCGGCAACGCGGTGCATGGCGCAACGCGTTGGCCGCGGTCAGGTCATTTTTCTTCGCCGGACAACCTCGTTCCTTCCAATGCGCCTCTTCTGAATTTACACGGAAATTCACTCTGGCCGTCTTCGCGTAGCCGGTTTCACCAACGCACCGTGTCCGCGTAGTAGTCTTCGCCGATGTTGCGGCGACCCGGATCGTGGCCTTGCGCGAATGCATCGTCTCGCCGGCGCCGGCTCAACGGCTATCGCTTCCCGCTGCTGCTCCCCGGATGATCGCAATGAAAATCTTTTGCCTTGTTTCGGTTCTGCTGACGACGACATCCCCCGCGCTGGCCGATCCGTACGTCTTCAGCACCGGGACGCCGAACAATCAGCTCGCCGCGACATCGCGGCCCGGCTCGGCGTTCAAGGAAGCCGCGGACGATTTCGTGCTGCCGCTGCAGACGACGCTCACGGGCGCGACATTCACCGGCTTGCTGCCGAGCGGCGCGTCGGGCGCTTCGATCAGCCAGGTCGTCGTCAAGATCTACCGCGTGTTTCCGCTCGATTCGACGAACCCCGCTCCGCCGGGCTCGCCGACTCGCGTCAACTCCCCTTCCGACACCGCTTACGAAGCGCGCGACACGGCGACCGACGGCCTCTCCGTATCGTTCACGCTGCTGAACCCGAGTTTCACGGCTTTGAATTCGGTGCTCAATGGCATCAATCCCGCGCCGAACAACCTGACCGGCGGCGAAGGTGCGGCGTCCGGCGCCGAGGGTGTGGTCAATGCGACCTTCATTCCCGCGATCACGCTGCCGGCAGGCCACTACTTCTTCGTCGCGCAGGTAGCACTCTTCAGCGGCGATTTCTATTGGCTCTCCGGATCGCGTCCGATCGTGTCGCCCGGCACTCCGTTCGTATCGGACTTGCAGGCCTGGATCCGCAACGCGAACCTTGCACCGAACTGGTTGCGCATCGGCACCGACATCATCGGCAGCAGCAGCTCGTTCAATCTAGCGTTCACGCTGAGCGGCCGGGACGACCGTATCTTCGCCGACTCGTTCGAGCCGTAGCCATGCGAAACGAGCCGCTGGAACGCTGACAGGTTCACTCGGGTTCGCGAAATCCGGTACCTGCGGCCCCGCTGCGCGGTCAGGTCAGATTCCCATGGCGGGCGGCGCTAGCGCAAACCTTGGCCGTCTCGTGCGAACATAGGCTTCTGGCTGGGGCCGGGAGTCCGACCGATGGGGATTGGGGATGCTGTATCGCCGGGACGTCGCCCGGCGCTGTTCATGCTTGTCGCTCTGTTGGCGTACCTGCCGGCGCCACCGCTCGCTGCGGCCACGTTTGCCGTCAACAGCCCGGCCGACTTCCACGACGCGAACCCCGGTGATGGCGTTTGCGAAACCGTCGCCGGCAACGGCGCCTGCACCTTGCGTGCGGCGCTCGAAGAGACAAACGCGCTGGCCGGTGCCGATGCGATCAACCTTCAGCCGAACGTCACCTATACGTTGACGATGAGCGCTTCTTCCGGTGTCTTTGCGCTGGAGATCGCCGATAGCGTGACGATCAATGGCAGCGACAACACGATCGACGCAATGGGTGTCGGCGCCGGCGTCCTGCGTGTCTCGCATTGCATCCGCGACGCGGCCGTTTCGAACGTCTGCACCTACGGCAGCCCTGTCGCAGCGATTTCCGGCGTGTCGTTCCTGCACGGCAAAGCCCTCCAGCAGGGTAGCGGTCAAGGTGGCGGCGTGCAGAATTTCGCGACCCTGATGCTGTCGCATTGCCTCGTGTCGTCCAACAAGGCGGGCGAGGTTGGCGGCAATTTCGGTATGGGTGGCGGCATCTTCAATGGCGGCACACTGACTCTGGTCGACAGCGTCGTCGCGGACAACAATGCGACCGGCAACATGCAGGGCTACGCCGGCGGCATCTGGAACTCCGGGACGTTGACCATGACAAACAGCGTCGTGTCGGCCAACAGCACGAACGGTCCCAGCACGCTTGGCGGGGGCGTCCTCGGCGCCGGCGGCACGTTGACGATCGACAGCAGCGCGATCCGCGACAACCACGACAATGGCACGACCGGCGAGGGTGGCGGGCTCGTCGTGAATGGCGGCAGCGCGACTGTCCGCAACAGCACGGTCAGCGGCAACCGCTCCTTACGCGGTGGTGGCATCAGCGCTGGTGGTGGCATCAGCGCTGTGAACCTGATCCTGGTCAACAGCACGGTCTCGGGCAACTTCAGCTTCGAGAACGGCGGCGGGCTGTACGTCCGGCAAGGCGTCGCCCTGTACAACACGACCGTCACCGACAACCTGGCCAACGCCGACGACTCGGGCAGCGCAATGGCGGCGGCATCTACGTCGTGGGCGGCAATTCGCTCACCCTGACCAACAGCATCGTGCAGGGCAACCTGCGATCGATCGTGTCGGGGCAGTTCCCGACCCTGGCCGGCGACGAATGCGCCGGATCGCTCAGCTCGCTTGGCGACAACCTGCTGAGCGTCGACGTCGATACGTCCCATTGCACGGTTGCAGGCAGCTACGGCACCGGCGCCGCGAATTTCGGCCCGCTGGACGACAACGGCGGCCTGACGCAGACGCATGCACTGCTGGGCGGCAGTGCCGCGATCGATGCAGGCAACCTGGGCGGCTGCACCGACAACGTCGGCGCCGTGCTCACGCGCGACCAGCGCGGCGTCAAGCGGCCGTACGGCGGGCGTTGCGACCTCGGCGCATTCGAGGCGGCCGAAATCATCTTTCGCGATGGCTTCGACGGCAGCTGAGCGCGACCGCGCAACAATTGCCGGGCGCTCGCCGAGTTATCTCGTGCGCCAGCTCTACGACTTCAAGACCGGCGCGCGCGACGGCAGCCTGGCGCAGCTGATGAAACCGGTCGCCGGCCGCTTGAGCACGCAGCAGATGACCGACATCGCGGCGTACATCGCCTCGTTGCGGTGAAGCGCCGCACTCGTCGAGCATTCGCGAACGCCGATGCCGGCGTCGCGCATCGCTGGAGAAGAAACGTCGCGGCGCTATCCGGATTCAAATCCGTTGCGGAAGATGATCACCTCGGGCGACTGCCGCTCCACCGCGCCCATGTCCACCTTGCCGTTGACGCACGCGGCCACGCCGCGCTGGTCGGGTCCGAGATTCTGGCCGCAGCCGGGGGTTCCGTCGACGGCCAGGCTTGCGGCAAACGGCAGCCTCGTTCGCGTGAAGCCCCCGTTGACCGCGAGTGGGCCGAGATGCGCGTCGACGCCGAAGATCGAGCCCGTTCCGGTGATCGTTGCGCTGCCGGGGTTCTGCACCAGGCTGTACAACAGGATAAAAGACCCGGAGAGGTCGGTACCGCCGTAAATGTTGAAATTGTCCGCAACGATGCTCGCCGTGATCTTCGGGTGTCCGGAAGGCGTGTAGACGCCGTTGCCGGGTGTCATGTAGCTCGAATTTGACGTAATCGTCGAACGATAGATGATCGCAGCGTCGGCGGCACCCGATTCCGCGAATGAGATTCCTCCGCCCGCTTTCAGGGAATTGTTGTTGCTGATCGTCGAAAAGTATAGCTTCAGCCCGGCGCTGATCACTTCGATTCCGCCGCCGCCGAGTCCGCTGGACCCCGCCGGCGTAACGGAGTTGTTGTTGATCGTCGAGTGCGTGATGACGCTTGGGTATCCGACAAAGACCATCCCGACTCCGCCACCTGCCGTACTGGCGTGGTTGTAGCTGATCGTGCTGTACGCGATCGTCTGCGGCCCTTCACTGAGGTGTTCGAAAATGCCACCGCCAGTGCTCGCGCTGCAGCCCGACACGACCGTGCGCACGATTCGGCCATTGTTGAACGACACGCCGCCGCCGCTCGCGGCGTGCGATGCGCTGATGTTGGCCTGCGACAGGTCGAGATAGCAGCGCTTCGACGAAATGGCGCCCCCGAAGTCCGCCGTGCTGCCGTTGCGCAGCGCCAGGCCCGAGATCGACACGTGCTGGCTCTTGTCCGCGCACGACAGGTAGAAAATGCGACTGGCGTAGGCGCCGCTGATGGCAAGGTTCCCGGCGCCGGGTCCGACGATATTCATCGCATGGTTGATCTGGATTTCGCCGGTCGTCAGCGTGATCGTGCTGCCGGCGAGCGCGGGAGCGAACTGGATCGTGTTTCCGTCCGCGATGTTCGCGGCCGTGATGGCCTCGCGCAGGCTCAAGCTGTCGGGCGGACCAACCGGATCGAGCGCGGTGCTGACGATATACGTATTGCCCGCGAGCGCCGTTGTCGCGGCGCAACCGAGAGCCGCCGCGAGCGCGAGCGCCGACACCGCGGTCGAATCGCGAAGTCCGCTCGAAACGATCCTGTGCAACGCCGACGCCAGATTGTTGTCGTTCATCTTCGTCACCTGCCTGGATGCGGGGTCGGACTACGCTTCAAAACAGACGGCCGCTCCGACACCATTTTTTCGCGGTCCTCCATTTTCGATGCGTTACTGCGCCGGACATACCGCCTTGCCGACCGTCGGACTCTGCAGTTTCTGCTTCAGGCCGGCGCTCATGCCCACGGTTGCGTAGGCGTAGAAGTAAGGATAGAGGTAGGCAGCGGAACTTCCGCAGCTCGGGTCCGAGCCCGAGCCGCTGAGAGCGACATTCGTCGGTGCCGCCGTAAACTGGTTCAGCAACGCCGCGTAGTCGCCGTGATTGCCGTCGTCGGTGAAGATGTAGTCCGTGGCATAACTCGTCGTGATGGCGCTTGCGCTGTAGTTGCAGGTACCGAATCCGCTCACACCCGCCATGATGAAACTGTCGGCAGTGCCGGTGGCGCTGAATTGGCCCGCGCCGAAATCACCGTCGACGCCGAAAGCCCCGGTATGCGTGGTGACCGGGCATCCCACGTTTCCGCCGGGACACGCGGCCGTGTAGCACACGTTGTACGTCACGAACGCGGTACCGTTGAAAGAATTGAAGACGAACGGCGGGATACAAGCCGTATTGCCTTCGACGTTGCTGCCGACGAGGCCGAGGAACGCCGGCTCGGTCACGGCCTTGGACCAGCATGCCTCGGCGCCCTTGTGGCCGATCAGGTCGAAGGGCGGGACGTCCTGCAGCCGTGCGATCGCGAACTTGAAGATGTTGTCGTTGCTGTTCATGACGGCTTGCGTCTGGGTACCGGCGACAAGGACTCCGGATTGGCCGATTCCGATGTCGGTGCCCGTCGCATCGACATCGTTCGTCGTCGCGTACGAGCCAAAAACCTGGCCGGCATCGCCGAACCGGCTGTCAAGCGAGCCATTGGCGTGCAGCCGTGCGACGGCAAAGTAGTTGTTGCTCGCGGCGGGCGGCGCCGTCCGCCGCGTATCGCCGATCGCATAGATGCCGTCGCGCGTCAATGCGAGACGATGAATCGTTCCACCGCCGTGGCCGACCGGAGGAGAAAAAATCTTCGGGCTGCCCTGGTTGAACGAGGGATCGCGCGCGCCGTCGCGAGACAGCCGATCGACCAGCCACTTCCCTTCGGTAGCCGGAATGGCCGCCAAGAATTCGCCGCCGACGACGATGCGATCGGCGGAATCGATCTGCGCATCGACAGCGAGCGCCACGCCTCCGGCCGCGTAATGCACGCGGCCGTCGCCGCCATTGCCGAACGTGAGGTCGCGCGTGCCGTTGACGTTCAGGCGCGTGATCCCTATCTCGTACCCGGTTGGCGATTGTCCTGCGGGATACGTGGCCGCGTCACCCGACAGCACGATCTTGCCGTCCGACTGCAGCCGAACGGCGACGCAATAGTCGCTATCGTCGCCGCCGGGCCCGCCAAGGTCGAACGCGATACTCTGATACCCGTTCGATCCGAACGAAGGATCCGGACCGCTGAGGTTCGCGAGCAGGCGCGTCACGGCGAAATCCTGGTTGCCGCTGATCCCGGGCGCACTGCCGGCGACGAGGATCTTGCCATCCGGCTGTTCGATCAGGCTCGTCTCCAGTTCCGTCCCGGGCTGCGCACTGAGCGTGAACTCCACGAACCCCTTGCCGCCGCCGACCGTCGAGTCGAGCGCGCTGCCGTCCGCGAGCAGTACAGCCACCATCGGCTTGTTGCCGTCGAGGTCGTAGCCGAGCAGCGCGATCCGGCCGTCGCGCAGGATGATCATGTCGTCCAGCCCGGAACCGATCGGCCATCCACTGATCGTGTTGAACTGCAGATAGCCGACGCCACCCGGACCGAAGTTTCCGTCGTAGCTGCCGTCGGGCCGCAGCTGCGTGACGCAGAACGTCTCCGAATTGAAGCCGCGAACGTCGTATTGGAATTGGCAGGTGCCGCCCATCAACAGCTTGCCGTCGGCGCGCACGATGAGTCGGGCGACCTTGTCGTACTTGCCCTGGACGGAAACGTCCACGAGCCGACGGCCGCCATTGCCGAATGACGAGTCGAAGTCTCCCGGTGCCGCGGGACAACAGGCTGCCTGCAGCAGCCACGGCAGGCCGGCCAGCGCGTGGACGAGTACGCGTGCGATGCGCTGCCCGGCCGATATCGTGCCCCGGTCGCTTCGTTTGCGCGTGTCGGCGCGCGGCTGCCCCGCCTGGTCCGGCCTTGTCGCATGCATGGCTTCGTCTCCTTGCATCAGCCCTTTCCAGTCCGATACAGGAAACAGCGACGGATCCGGCAGCGCGGCAACCGCCTGCCCGCCTGCATTGCCGGATTCGCGACCGTTTGTTGTATGAGAAGATGGCAGCAAGATCGTCGGGAGCCGTCGTGCTACGTGAACGCTGGCAGCAGCTCGAGCGGGTTTTTGCTCAAGCGTTGGACTGGCCCGCGGCGGAGCGGCCGGCACGGCTGGCGCGCGCCTGCGGCGACGACGTGGAATTGCAGCGCGAAGTCGCGGCATTGCTCGACGCGCACGCGGCGCAAGGCGTGCTCGACACCCCGTTGCTGATCGGGAATGCCGCGGACGCCGCGCCGATCGTTCCTTCGCTCGCTGCGGAGACCCGCCTCGGCGGCTGGCGCATCGAGCGGCTGATCGGGCGCGGCGGCATGGGCGAGGTCTACGCCGCACTGCGCGATGCGGACGGGTTCAGGCAGCGCGGGGCGCTCAAGCTGCTGCGCTTCGAGGCGATCGGCGAGCAGGCGCGCTTTCACGCCGAGCGGCAGATTCTCGCGCGGCTGGAACATCCCGGCATCGCGCGCCTGCTCTACGGCGGCGTAGCGCCGGACGGCCGGCCGTACACCGTGATGGAGTACGTCGACGGCGTGTCGTTGCTCGACTATTGCAACGCGCGCGGCGCTTCGCTCGGCGAGCGGCTCGAATTGTTCGCGCAGGTCTGCGACGCGGTCGCCTACGCGCATCGCAACCTGGTCATCCATCGCGACCTGAAACCCGCCAACACGCTGGTCGATGGCGAGGGCAAGGTGAAGCTGCTCGATTTCGGCATCGCCAAGCTGCTCGATGCGAGTGCGGCGAACGAGTCGGCCGATCCGACGATGACGGTCGCGCCGTTCACGCCCGACTACGCTGCGCCGGAGCAGCTGGCCGGCGAACCGGTGACCACGGCGACCGACGTCTACGCGCTCGGCGTAATGCTGTTCGAACTGCTGACCGGCGAGCGCCCGCTGCGCATGCGCGGCCTGCCGTCGGCACAGGCGCTGGCGCAGTTGACCGATCGCATCGCGCCGTTGCCGAGCCACGCTATCCGCGACAAGGCCGATGCGCCGTTGCCGGCGAGCGCGCTGGCGGGCGATCTCGACGCGATCGTCGCCAAGTGTCTGCGCCGCGAGCCGGCGCACCGCTACGACACGGTCAACGCGCTGAAGCTGGATCTGCGACGCCATCTGGCGCACGAACCGGTGCTGGCGCGCGAAGGCGCGCGCCTGTACGTGTTCGGGCGCGTGCTGCGCCGCTACCGCTTGCCGGTTGCCGGTGCGGCGGCGCTGATCCTCGCGCTCGCGGCGGGACTGATCGGCACGCTGTGGCAGGCGCAAAAGGCTGCCACGCAGGCACGCGTCGCCGAAGCGCAGGCTTCGCGCGCGGAGGCCACCAAGAACTTCCTGCTCAGCATGTTCAAGGCCAGCGATCCGCGCCGGGCATCGGACAAGCCGCGCGGCGGGATCACCGCGCGCGAACTGCTCGATGCCAGCGCGCCGCGCATCGAGCGGGATTTCGCGGCGCAACCCGAATTGCAGATCGAACTGCTCGGCACGATCGCGGACATCTTCCATGAACTGTTCGAAACAGAGCGCTATGCGGCGCTCCACGCCAGGTACATGGAACTCGCGCGGCACCGTTACGGCGAACAGGATCCGCGGGTCATCGACGGTTATCTGCAGGAGGTCAAGGACGCGTCCGATTTCGAAAGTGCAACACGGCTGCTCGACCGTGCCGATCCGCTGATCCGGCAAGCCGGACTGGATCGGTCACCGCTGCGCGCGCGCTGGTGGGTGCTCAAGGCCGGCACGATCAGCTCGGACGCCAAGCAGCAGTCCGAATACGAATCCATGCTGCTGCGTGCAATCGCGTTGTACGAGAGCACCAATCCCGCAGACCTGCAGTACGTCAACGCGCTGCTCTATCTGGGCAACGTCTACAGCGGCGATCGCGGCGATGTCGCACGCGGCCTCCAATTGCATCGCCGGGCCAAAGCCGCGCTGGACCTGCTGCCGGAACGCAACGACGCGCAAGCGGCACTCATCGAATTCAATCTTGCCATCGAGCTGGAAGGGTCGGGTGAAATCGCCGAGGCGAATGCGAGTTACGAACGCGCGGCAAACCTGTTCCTGCAGACCCACGGCGAGCGCGATCACTGGTACTGGGTGACGTTGTCGAACTGGGCCGATCTGGCTTGTCGCCAGGGCGATCGCAAACGGGCGGATCAGTTGTTCGACAGGATGCGCCGAGCGCTGCCCGCCAAACCGGACGAGAAAGAGGCCTACCATGTCGCCAGGGCGCTGGAGGTTTACGGCTCCTGCCTGAGCGCCCAGGGACGCCCGCGCGAGGCCATTCCGATACTCGAGGCGGTCGAACGACAGTACCTCGAACGATCGTACAGCGGAGTGGCCGTCGACGTCGCCTACGTGCGACAAATCCTCGGCAGCGCCTATGATCGCGCCGGACGTCGCGACGATGCGCGCCGCGTACTCAAGCAGGCCCTGGACGAATTCATCGCTTATGCGGCGAAGATCGGGGCACCGGACAACGCCAGGCTGATGAACTCACGCGCGCGCTGGGGCCTGTTCCTGCTCGATCAAGGCGAGTCGGAAGAAGCGCAGCGCCAGTTCGACGAAGTGATCGCCCAGGACCACGGCCGCAACCTCGACTTCACGGCATTGGCCCATGGCGGTCTGGCGAAGCTGGCGTTGCAGCGCGCAGATGCAACCGCCGCCCTGCGCGCGAGCATGGAAGCGCAGCGCGTAATGGGCACGGCGAGCGGCAGCCACAATCCGGGCAACGAACGCTATCTGTGGCGCATCCACGCGCAGGCGCTTGCGCGCAACGGCGACCTTGCCGCCGCGCGCGATCATGCGCAACGCGCGCTCGACGCGTACCGCCATCACGACGATCCGGCCAGCGCGGAGATCGCGGAGTCCGCCGCAGTGCTCGAGGGGATCGACCGGCTCGCGAAGAAATAGCGCGCTCCGGGAATCCGCCCGCCCAGGGGCGCAAGGCCCGAAGCGGAGGAATCGAAAGGCCGGCTGTACATGGCGTCGACTTCGCTAAGCCGATACGAGCTCTCAGCGTGAGCGGTGCTTCGAGACGTTAGCTTTTCACCCTCGCGCCTGGCTCGCGTCGGCCAGTTCCCGGTGCAGCCACGCGCGCGCCAGCGTCCAGTCGGAGCGCACGGTGCGTTCGGAAATGCCGAGAGCGCGCGCGGTTTCGACATCGTTGTAGCCGGCAAAGTAGCGGCACTCGACCACTTGCGCGAGGCGCAGCGATTCGGCGGCGAGCCGGCCCAGTGCCTCGTTGAGCGCAAGAATTGCCGCATCGGACTCGATCGCCACGTCGAACGGCCCGGTCAGCGGCAGTGGCTCGACGCCACCGCCGCGCTTGGCGGCTTGCCGCGCGGCCGAATGATTGACCAGCGCGTGACGCATCGCCAGGGCCGCGGCGCGCAGGAAATGCGCATCGGTGTTCCAGCCGTTGCCGCGGCGCAATTTCAGATAGGCTTCGTTGACCAGCGCGGTCGTCTGCAGCGTCACGCCGGCACCGACACGGTGGCGTTCGCGCTGCGCGAGCCTGCGCAGATCGTCGTAGAACAGCGGAAACAGCCGGTCCGCCAGAGCGCGTGCGTCCTCCGGCAATGCCGTGTCCCAATTGTCGAAGTGCGGTACCCGGTCGTTCATGGCAGCTCTGACGCGGCCGGCCGACGCCGACCATGCAGGCGACATGATAATGCCAGCCGCCTGGCCCTGTATTGCGGACGCGAGTGGGACGCCGCGATCGACGCGTTGCGCCAGCCTTCGGCTCTGTCCGGAGGCCGGCGGTTGCCGGCAACGCCTGGCGCGACTCTGCGGCTGGCCCATCGCGGCGCGGCCGAGGCGCTGAAAAGCGCGCCAGGGCGCAAGCCCGTGCAACGCTCGCGGCCGACGTTGTACGCTACGCGCCACACACGGGGAGCTGAAACATGACCATCGCCGACGCCTGCATCCTGGTCTCGTGCCTGTTACCGGTGCTCTGCGCCGGCGTGGCGAAGTCGCCGGGTTTCGGCAAGCCTCGGCGCGAGGGCGGCTTCGACAACAACAATCCGCGCCAGTGGCTCGGGAAGTTGCAGGGCTGGCAGGCGCGCGCCAACGCCGCGCAGCAGAACAGCTTCGAGGCGCTGCCGATCTTCATTGCAGGCGTGCTGATCGCGCAGCAGTTGCAGGCGCCGCAAATGCGCGTCGACAACGTGGCGCTGTTGTTCGTCGCGGCGCGCATCGGCTATATCGGCGCCTACCTCGGGGATCTGGCCGCCCTGCGCTCGACGCTGTGGGTAGTCGGGCTCGCGGCCAGCATTGCCCTGTTTTTTCTGGGATGATCGGCGGCGCGTTGACGGCGACGATAGACGGGGCGTAGCCAATCAGGCGCATGAAGCGCATGGCGGGCGGGTCGCAGGAATTGTGCGGTTCAAACAGATAATTCCTCCGTCACCTTTTCCGGCCATCTTTCCGTCGCAATCGCCATTTCCGCTTTCCGCACCATGAACGCACCTGCCGAGCGCGCCGACACCATCGCGATCAACCGAGGCATGACGCACTTCGACGGCCACGCGCAGGTGTGGCTGTTCGGCTACGGCTCGCTGATCTACAAGGCCGACTTTCCGTATATCGA
>DATNFS010000129.1:0-6645 GCA_035606275.1 Rudaea sp. | reverse complement strand
ATCGGGAAGAATTTCGGGCTCGCCTCGGCCGCGATCAATACGGCCTTGTAGCCGGCGATGTTCGCCTGCGACGAGAGCACGTCCATCGCCTGCGCACGCGTCGTGCGCGGCAGCAGCTCCATCGCGAAACTGGTGATCCTGTGGTCGCGCAGCGCCTTGATGCGCTCGGGCGCCAGATGCGGTTGCAGATAGCCGATCGTGACCGCCCCTTCCTTCAGCGCGGCAATCTCGTCGAGCGATGGCGGCTGCACGGTCAGCAGCACATCGGCACGATTCAGCGCGGCGCGCGCGTCGGCGGCAATCTCGGTGTCCTTGTATGCCGCATCGGCAAAGCTCGCGCCATCGCCGGCACCGCGCTCGATCAGGAGATCCGCTCCCCTGGCCTTGAGTTTCCTGGCCACGTCCGGCGTCAGCGCAACCCTTCGTTCGCCCGGCACGGTTTCCCGCACCACGCTGATCGTAATCGCCATGAATCTCTCCCGCTCACGCGATAGGCAGACAGTGATGCTAACCGAGGTTGGCAGCTCCCGCCAGCAGGCATTGTCGATCATGCCGACGCCGTGCGTAGCCGGATCGACGAGGCAGGAAACCGATTCGCGCGATACACTTGATCCTGTTCCGCAAATGCCGCCAACCCGCAACATGACTTCATTCGACCTGTTGGGCGAACGCCGCTCGGTTCCTTCACGCCTGCTCGGCGAGCCCGGGCCGACGCCGGACCAGCTCGAACGGCTGTTCGCCATGGCCATTCGCGTTCCTGATCACGGCAGGCTCACGCCGTGGCGGTTGCTGCTGATCCGCAACGACGCGCGCCGGCGGCTCGGCGAATGCATCGCGCGTATCCACCGGCACGCCGATCCGGCCGTACCCGATGCGGTTGTCGCCAAGGATCTCGATCGCTTCAACTTCGCACCGCTGATCGTTGCGGTCATCGCTCGCGTGACGCCGGGGCACAAGGTGCCCGAACAGGAGCAGATCCTGTCGGCAGGCTGCGTGGCCTACAATCTGCTGCTGGGCGCGCAGGCGCTGGGCTTCGGCGCACAATGGCTGACCGGCTGGGCCGCGTACGACCGGGACGTGGCCGCGCTGCTGGGGCTGGGCGAAAACGAACGCATCGTCGGTTTCATCCACGTCGGTACGCCGCGAGAACCGGCGCCGGAGCGCGTACGGCCCGACAATGCCGCGTTGGTGAGCGAGTGGCAGCCGCCGGACTCGGCGCGCAGCTGACTCTCCCGCCTCCTGACCCTTCACGCCGATGCAGCAGACCCTTCACCTGATAGACGCCAGCCTCTACGTCTTTCGCGCGTGGCATTCGATGCCGGCGTCGGCGTTCATCGATCGCGACGGCGCCCCGATCAACGCGGTGCACGGCTTCATGCGCTTCCTGTGCGATTTCCTCGAGCGCGCGCGGCCGACGCACGTGATCGTCGCGTTCGACGAATCCCTCACGAGTTCGTTCCGCAACGGCATCTACCCGGCCTACAAGGCGCACCGTGAATTGCCGCCGGCCGAACTGCTCGTGCAGTTCGACTACTGCAAGCAGGTCGCCGCGGCGCTCGGGCTGTGCGTCGTCAGCGACCTGCAGTACGAGGCGGACGACCTGATCGGCAGCGCGGTCGTGCGCGTGCGCGCGGAAGGTTTTCGCAACGTGATCATTTCCGCGGACAAGGATTTCGGGCAGCTCATCACCGCCGCCGACGAGCAATGGGATTTCTCGCGCGACGAGCGTTGGGATGTCGCAGGCGTCAAGCGGCGGCTGGGCGTACGTCCGGACCAGGTCGTCGATTTCCTCGCATTGACCGGCGATTCGGTCGACAACATTCCCGGCGTGCCTGGCATCGGGCCAAAGACCGCGGCTACCCTGCTCGCACACTTCGATACGCTCGATGCGTTGCTCGCACGCCTGGAGGAAGTTCCGTTTCTGCGGCTGCGCGGCGCGGGCCAGGCCTACGTGCGCATCAAGCAGCATCGCGAGCAGGCACTGATGTCGCGCATGCTCAGCGCCATTGCCCTCGATGCGCCGGTGCCGGCGCTGACCGAACAACTGCTCTGGCGCAGACCCGACACGGCCGTTCTGGATCCTCTGTTCGACCGGCTCAAGTTCGGGCCGCTCACGCGCTCGCGCTGCCGCGCCCTGGCGCCGCAGGCACTGGCCTAAAGGCCGCGTTCGCGGTCGATCAGTGCTTTTCGTCCTTGGGCTTTTCGGCCGGCGGCGTCGGGTCCAGGCTCGATGGTGCCGCATTGAAAGCCTTGCGTGGCGGGCCCTTCGGCAATTCGGTCATGCCGGCCGCGATACCGCTCTGGTTCCAGGCGAAGCGCAGGTTGGAACGGAAGATCTGCGTCGGCTTCAGTTCTTCGGGCTCCTTGAGCACGCCGAACTTGTCGTACAGCCCCTTCTGGCTGTTGGCGATGAAGTAAAGGTCATCGCCGGCGATCGCCCCGAGCGTCGGCGTCGCGAACGCCGGCTGCGCGACGTCGAGCGGCATTGCGGTCGCCACGGCGCGCCCGTCGGCCGACAGTTTCAGCCGCATCACGCGTTGCGGCACCATGCCGCTTTCGATCACGACCAGGCAACCGTCGTACCAGTACATGCCGACGATGCCGCCGAGCACGAGCTTCTCCGGGTTGCGGCCGAGCGCGAACGGCACATCCTTGGTCAGGTCAAGGCCGAAGATGCCGGCGCCGAAGTCGGCGAAGTAGAGCGTGCGGCCATCATCGGAAACGGCCATGCCGCGGATGCTGGTCAGCTTCGGATTTTCCACCAGCGCCTTCAGCTCGCCGTTGTCGAGACGGAAGATCTTGCCGTGGTCGCCGTCGGCGACGTAGACGTGCCCGTCCTTGCCGACCGTCATGCTGGTCGGCAGCAGCTCGCCTGCATCCACCGGAAAAGTATACTTGTTCAGGAACTTGCCGGTCGACAGCTGGAATTCGACCACGCCGGACTTGCCGAAGCTTTCTGCCGTGAAGCCCTTGAAATACGGAACGCCGGCACTGGCGACGTAGAGCTTGTCGTGCGCGGCATCGACGCCCAGGTCGAACACCGAATAGACGCCGTTTTCGGCAGTCGGCTGGATGAAGTCGCTCAACTTGCCTTTCATGTCGGCGAGATAGACCTTGCCTTCACGCGCGCTGCCGACCAGAAACTGCTTGCGCTTCGGATCCCAGGCGATCGACTCGAACAGGTAGTCGCCCTTCGGCAGATCGAATGCCGGCTTGCCCTCGCCGAACTGCTTGGCGTTCACCTGCAGGTTGGTGACGATGTAGTCCCACACCTTGGTGCCGTGGATCTTGTCGAAACGCGTATCGGTCGACACGTCGTAGCCGAAACCCTGCCCCTGCATGCGCACCAGCGTGTCGTACGCGCTGGTCTTGTTGCCCTGCTCGGCGTAGACCATGGCCAGTTGCAGGCGCAGCGGACCGGAATCCGGGACCAGTTCGGTCAGCCGCTTCAGCGTCCAGGCGAAGCGCTTCATGTCGCCGATCGCGTTGTACAGGCTGCCCAGCTTCGACAGCGAGGCGATGTCACTGGACTCCTTGATCTGGTCCTGCGTCAGCGCCTCGGCCTTTTCCGCCAGCGACGGCTGCGCGGGCGCCTGCGCCTGTTGCGCAGTCGAGGTTGCCGGCTTTTCCTGGGCCATCGCGACGATGCACCCGGTCGCGAGCACGGCCGCAACGACATTACGCAATTGGATTTTCATAACCGCAACCTTGATCATAGGGGACTGGCGTTGGAAACCATCGGCCCGCTCAAGTTCCCTTGCGGGTGACCGGCGGCCTGGGCGATGGTGACTGCGCGGTCCCGGATCCGGCGCATTCCGCGTCCGGTTTTCCGGTAGCCAGGGTGGCCTCTCCGCCGGCATCAAGGCTCGATCGGCAGGGCCGGATCGACCACGGTTTCTCAACGAGGGCGCGCACAATGACCGAAACGCAGACGCTTTGCAATGGCCGCTGGCTGAGGCTCATGCGGCGCGGGCGCTGGGAGTACGCGGAGCGCACCAATCCGGGCGGCGGCGTGATCATCATCGCCGTCACCGCGCAAGACCGCATCCTGTTCGTCGAGCAATGGCGTGAAGCCGTCCGCAGTCGCACCATCGAGATGCCGGCCGGCCTGGTCGGCGACCTGGAAGGTGGCCTCGACGAAAGCGCGGTCACGGCAGCCGACCGCGAAATTCTCGAGGAAACAGGCTACCGCGCCGGCCGCATCGAATTCCTGATGCGCGGCCCGTCGTCGGCCGGCATGACCAACGAAATCATGTCGTTCGTGCGCGCCCACGACCTCATCCGCGAACATGCCGGCGGCGGCGACTCGAGCGAAGACATCATCGTGCACGAGGTGCCGCGAGTCGACGCGGCGCGCTGGTTGCTCGAGAAAATGCACGCCGGCTTTTCGATCGACCCGAAGCTGTTCGCGGGGCTGTACTTCCTCGACCACGGCGACGAACTGTTCCGGGAGGCTTGAAAAAAAACGTCGAACGGCGGCGCGAGAGCGAGCAGGAACATTTGACGCGGATGAACGCGGCTAGAGCAATGAACGCGGACAAGGCAGGAGAGCCGGTGACCAACAAGACTTGCACCATCCGCAGGCATCGCTGTCATCCGCGAAATCCGCGTTCCGGATCGTTCCTTGTTTTCCTCCCGGGCGCGCGGAGCTTTACCCGGGTTCCGGACGGCTAGCGGACGAATTGTTGCCAGATCAGCAGTACGGCCATGACGAGCATCACCGCCCAGGTCACCGCGGTGCCGATCAGGCGCCCCTGCGAAAGGCCGCCGGTGCGCGACAGGCCGAATGCATGGAACACGCGCGACGCGATCAGCACGATTCCGCAGGCGTGCAGGATCGACGGCAGTGTCTGGTTCCATTCGAGGCACAGCAGCAGCAACAGGGCCAGCGGCAGATATTCGATGGCGTTGGCCTGGGCGCGGATGCGCTTCTTCAGTTCCTTGTCGTCGCCGTCGCCGAGGGTCACGCGCGCCGAGACTCGGCGCATGACAACGCGCACCGACAACACGACCACCAGCAGCGCGGCGAGCGCGACGTACAGACCCGTGATGTGCATGGTTTCCCCCGTTATTGTGCGGCGATGCCGGCGCCGCGCTGCACGCCGACCAGCGCGATGTTGCCCGGCAGCACCGCGCGATAGCTTACGCGCACTTCGCCGACTTTCGGATGCGCCGGGTCGCCACCGGCGTAGAGCACGCCGTTGGCGTCGCTGAAAGTCGCGGCAAGGTTCGGCGTCAGGTCGGCGGCGCGAACCGGCAATTCCGCGGCGGTCGCCTGCGCCGCAATGAGGTCGGCGCCGACGGCGAACGCACCGATGCGGACGTTGTCGCTGGCAAAGCGCGCGTCGAGCAGCCGCTGCGGCGGGTTGTCATGGCCCTCGGCGCGGCGGAACCGGCGCGAATCGAGCGGTTGCCGCGACCAGACCGTTTCGTAGCTGCAATCCTCGCCGCTGCAGCGCTCGCGCCACTGATACATTTCGACTTCGCGCAGCAGCAGCGCCGCCTTGGCACTGACGCCCAGCTGGTCATCGCGCGCGGGAGCCCCCGCTTCGAGCTTGCCGGCCAGCCGGATCCTGCGCCCTTCGTTGGCCGGATCGACATGGTCGGCCGCAACGTCGATGACCGTCGCCGTGCTGCCGCCGCGTGCGGCGAAATAGCCGGCAATCCGGCTCCTGTTGGCCCACCCGGCAACGGCGGCGACGAGCACGACCGCGAGCAGCAGCAACCGGCCAGACCGCGACGATTTGCGTCCACGCCGCGCCACGCTCAGGCTGCCATCCCGGCAAGTTCGGCCAGTTCGTCGGCAGTGCCGAAGCGCCCTCTGGCGTCGCGCGTTACCCGCGCCAGCGCGCAGCCGTTGTCGTGCGTGAAGAACAGGCGCACGCCGCGTTCGAGCTTGTCTTCGAGGAACGCGCGCTTTTCATCGATCAGCAGCTCCGGTGCGCGGTCATAGCCCATCGTGACCGGCAGGTGCACCCATGGCCGCCCGGGAATCAGGTCGGCGCAGAACGCAACCCCGCCGACTTCCGCCAGCATCAGGCCCGGCGTGTGGCCGTCGCTGAAGCTGAAGCGCACCGGCTTGCCCAATGCGAACGAATGCGCATTTTCCACAAGTTCCAGGCGCCCGGAGCCTTGCAGCAGGGGCTGCAGTTCGGCTATGAACGACGCGCGGTCGCGCGGATGCGGATTCAACGCGCGTTCCCAGCATTTGCGGCCGACCACGAAGCGCGCGTTGGGAAACAGCAACTCGGCCGCCCTGCCTTCCTGCCATGCGGCAAGCAGGCCGCCGGCGTGGTCGAAATGCAGATGCGAAAGCACGACGACGTCGATATCCTCGTGGCCGAATCCGGCGCCGCGGAGCGAGTCGAGCAGCACATGCTGCGCCTCGACGACACCGTAGCGCTCGCGCAATTTCGGCTCGAAGAACGCACCGATGCCGGTTTCGAACAGCACGGTCTTGCCGTCCAGTTCGTCGACCAGCAGCGCGCGGCAGGCAAGGTCGATGCGGTTTTGCTCGTCCGGCGCGATCCACTGCGACCACATCGCGCGAGGGACGTTGCCGAACATCGCCCCGCCGTCGAGCTTTTGCGAATTTCCAGGAATGGACCAAAACCGCATGTGATTCGCGCTGCCCGCTGCTGCTGT
>DATNFS010000128.1:0-15999 GCA_035606275.1 Rudaea sp. | reverse complement strand
GGCCGCATCGAGCACGATCAGCTGATGCTCGAAAATGTCCAGCGCGCTGGGCTGCGCGAAGCTGGCGTCGACACCGTCGCCATCGACGACGCCGAGCCGGCCATTGCCGGCCAGCACCGACAGCTTGTTGCGCGCAAGGTCCAGCCGCCATATCTGGTGCTGGCCCGCCACGGCGATGTACAGCTTGTCGTGAAACGCGACGACATCGCTCGGCGCCGACATGCGCGTCTGGCGCGGATCGATGCCGTCGCCGGGCAGGTCGTGCCCGAGCGTGCCGGTACCGGCCAGGGTCGTCACGTCGCCCGCCGGCAGCAGCACGCGCCGCACGGCGTGGCTTCCGGCATCGGCCACGTACAGCGTGTCGTAGACGATCGACATGCCCTGCGGATTGTTGAACTGCGCCTCACGATTGCGGCCGTCGACGCAACCCGGAGATCCCGAACCGAGCTGGCGCAGGATGTGGCCGGAATGGTCGCACTCGAGGATGCGGTTGTTGCCGCTGTCGGCGATCCAGAGCGTCGTCGGCGTCGCCACCACCTCGCCGGGGAACTGCAGCGGCATGCGCGGCTCGGGCCGCACCGTTGCCACACTCGCCTCGTACACGCGCAAGTCGTTCGCCGCCGCTTCGTCGAGCAGTTGCACGATCAGGCCGTCGGCCTCGTCGCGCCGCCCCTCGCCCGCCAGCAACGCGGCGAAGCGGCCTTGCGCGTCGACGATCGCGAAGCTCGGCCACGACTGCACGCCATAGCCGCGCCAGAGCGTGAAGTCCGGGTCGTTGGCGACCGGATGGCGGATGTGGCAACGATTGACCGCCTTGAGCACCGGAGCCGCCTGGCGCTGGTAGTCGTACTTGGGCGTGTGTACGCCGATCACGCTCAGGCCGTCGTGGTACTTGGCTTCCAGATAGCGCAGGTCGGCCAGCGCATTGGTGCAGTTGACGCTGTCGAACGTCCAGAAATACAGCAGCACGACGCGGCCGCGCAGCGACGCCATCGAGGGCGGATCGGCGGAGTTGATCCATTCCAGGCTGTCGGGTAGTTCCGGCGCGACGACGCGTGCGTTCATGGCGATGACGTGGCTTGACCCAGGGTGCAATTATGCGCTAACGCAGCCGCGCGATCAGCCCTTGCGCTCCGGCTTCCGCCAGCTCGATCACGCGACGGAAATCCGTGGCGCTGCCATAGTACGGGTCCGGCACCTCGGCCGGATCGGCCAGGCCCGCGTGCGGCAGGAACAAACCCAGCCTGCCGTCGCCGGCATCGATGCCGATGCGCCGCGCCGCGCGCAGGTTGACGTGGTCCATCGCCAGCAGGCTGTCGTAGTGCAGGAAATCCGCCGCGGCCAGCTGGCGCGCACGATGCGCGGAAAGATCATATCCGGCCGCGCGCGCACTGGCGATCGCGCGTGCATCGGCGCGCTCGCCGACGTGATAGCTCTCGGTGCCGGCCGAAGCAACCTCGATATCCAGCCCGGCTGCAGCAAGATGCTTGCGCACCACCGCTTCGACGACCGGCGAGCGGCAAATATTGCCCATGCAGAAAAACAAGATGCGCATGCGCGAGCATATGGGGGCGCGCCCGGATGATGCAAACCGGGTCGCCGTCCACGGCGCTCGTCAATACCGGGCGGTCATTGCCGTGGCACCGGTTCGATCCAGTCGACCAGGCGCAGCGGATCGCGACCGTGCGTCGCAAAGAAGACGCAGACATCGTGCCTGCCACTGCCCGCCGCCGGCACCGCGACAGTGCGCGTGTCGGTTCTGGCTTCCGACAGCGGCACGAGCGCAAGCGGCGGCCCGTCGCAAGTGTCCAGCCGCAGCTGCAATTCATCGTCGGCGCCGGCCGGTGCATGCATCACGACCTTGGCCGCGTCGTGCCACAACTGGAAAAAATACGGCAGCGCGCCGATGCGCACGTCGATGCGCGCGCTCGCATCGAGGTCGACCTGCGGATAGATCCAGCATGGATTCATCAGGTCGACGTCGTAACGCGGCGCGGCGGCGTTCGCCGTGGCGACGCCTTCGACGCGCAACAACAGCGAATCGCCACAGGTTTTCAGGCGACCGCTGTAGCGGCGCAGCGCCGCACTCGAGTCGATGCGCTGCTCGCGCATCGCGGACAGAGGCTGTGCATCGTGGAAGCTTGCGCTGCGCAAGGTTTGCCCTGCCCGGGCGATGAAGGGTGCGCGGTAGGCGGTCGAGCGAGGCCCCGGGATGCTGCCGTCGAGCGTATAGCGGATCGTGCCGAATTCCAGCTGCCTCGACAGCGTGACCTCGAACCGCCCCCGATCCGCCCCGCCGGCGATTTCGGCCTGCGGTGCGAAGGCGCTGTCGGAATACCCTACGCCGAGGCTGCGGTAGCGTTCGAACTGGGCGGGCAGGCGCGCGACGAAGTCGCTCCATGAAACGCGTTCCGGCGGCGACCAGAGGCGCTCGGCCAGCGCCGCGGCGCGCGGAAACGCGGCGTATTCGATGCGTTCCGGGCTGGTCAGGTATTCGCTCCACAGGTTTCCCTGCGCACCGAGCACGTGCCCGGCCTGCACCGCATCCAGTTCATGCGGCACCGGGTCGAAGGCATAGACGTCCGCGAGCGACAGCACCTTGACGCGTCCCGGCGGCTCGTCGGGTCCGTTGCCTTGCAGGTGATCGAAATAGGCCACCGGATCGGGCGCCATGATCACGTCGTCGCCTTGCCTGGCGGCCGCTATCGCGCCGGCGCTGCCGCGCCAGGACATGACCACGGCACCGGATGACAAGCCGCCGTCGAGGATCTCGTCCCAGCCGACCAGGTGGCGCCCGCGCGCGCGCAGCATGCTGTCCAGGCGCGCCGTGAAATAGCCTTGCAGCGCGGCCTCGTCGCGCACGCCAAGGCGGCGCATGCGCTCCTGGACATGCGCCGATGCCTGCCACTGGTCCTTCGCCGCCTCGTCGCCGCCGACGTGGATCCAGGGCGAGGGAAACAGCTCCGTCACCTCGGCCAGCACGTCGTCGATGAAGGCGAAAGTGGATTCGTCGACGTTGAACAGATACGTGTTGATGCCCCAGTCGGAGGACACCGCCGGTTGCTTTCCGGTCACGCCGATCTGCGGGTAAGCGGCTATGGCGGCCTGCGCATGGCCCGGCATGTCGATTTCGGGCACGATCGTGATGAAGCGCTCGGCGGCATGACGAACGATGTCGCGAATCTGGTCCTGCGTGTAGTAGCCGCCATACATGCCGGTGGCAGGATCGACCAGGCCGGTCTCACTCGCCTGCGGCGCGCGCCAGGCGCCGACATCAGTCAGCTTCGGATACTTCCGGATCTGGATGCGCCAGCCCTGGTCGTCGGTCAGGTGCCAGTGCAGCACGTTGAGCTTGTGCAAGGCCATTTCATCGAGGAAACGTTTGACGAACGCGGGCGACTGGAAGTGCCGCGCAGAATCGAGCAGCAGGCCGCGCCAGGCCAGACGCGGAAAGTCGACGACATGCCCGGACGGCAGCGTGATCGTCGTGGCTTGCGTCTGCCGCGCCGTCATCAGCTGCCACAGCGTGATGCTGCCGTTGAACAGGCCGTGTGCCGTTTTTGCGGTCAACGTTATTCGGTGCGGCGTGATGCGCAGGTCATAACCTTCACCGTGATCGTCCGTTCCGGTCGAGAAGTCCGCATCGAGCTTCAATTCGATCGCGCCATCGACGGCGCCCGCCGACGAAGGCTGCACCGACAGGCGCAAGCCGCGTGACCGCTCCATCAGCTCCGCAAGGTAATGAACCACCGGGCTTGTCGCGGCGTCGTCTCCATGCGACACGATCGGCGTTCCAGAACCAATCTCGAAGTAGCCGTCGGCAGGCTCATAGCTGGCGGGCGCAGGAATCACCGGCAACGGTGATGGTTGCACCGGCTCCGGTTTCGTCTGGCATCCGCACAGTACGGCCAGTGACACGAGCCACAGGCCAATCCCTTTCATGCACATCGTTGACCCCGCAGCGTGGTCCAGCTGTCATTGCAAAGCGTAGCGAAACGAAAGCAGAGCCAGTCCCCGCATCCGATCCGGGATTGCGCTTCGGCGATGCGCGAGAGTCGCAGTGTACCCGCATGTACGCGAGGATTACTCGCCGCGTCCGTCGCTCGCCTTCCGCGTCGTCGCGCTTCGCGCAGGTTCGTTACGGCATGTCGCCATCGCGGCCCGCGTGCGACGGCGCCATCGCCAAACTCGATCAGGCCGGGCGCGGCGGCCCGGAAGGCCGCTTCAAAAAAAAGCGGGCCAAGATTGCTCTTGGGCCCGCAAGGTTGGAGCGACTCGAACTTACGCGTCCGCAGCCACCAGGAAAAACATCTCCTGGCGCCTAGAACTTGAAGTGCACCGAGAAGTAGTACTGCCGGCCGTTCTGGTAAAACGCACGCGGCTGATCCCTGTTCAAGGCGTAGTACTTCAGGATCGGATTATTCAGATTCAGCCCGTCGAGCGAGAAACTCCAGGTTTCATCGAGCTTGTATCCGAGCGAAGCCGACACGTTGCCGATGCTGTCCTGGAAGAACGCCGTCGAGCGATCAAGACCGCTGTAGAAGCTCGAACGATACGTATACGAAACGCGTGCGTTGAAGTGATCATTCTCGTAGTACGCACTGGCGTTGTAGGTGTTCTTCGAGGTTCCCACCAGGGGACCGCCGCCGCTCTCCTTGCCATCGGCGTAGGTGTAGTTCAGCGCCACGCCGAAGTTGTCGAAGAAGGGCTGCTCATAGGACAGTTCGAAGCCCTTGACGGAACCGGAGCTGTTGATCGGCACGGTCAGGACATAATCGGCGTCGAATCCGTTCGGGAATTGCTGGTTGAACGTCTTGAACGACTGCGTCACATGGCCAAAGCCGATGTAGCTGGTCAGGTCCATGTAGAACAGGCTGGCCGACAACAGCGAACGCGGCGCGAAATACCATTCCAGCGACGAGTCGAAGTTGTTCGACGTCACCGGCTTGAGGTTCGGATTGCTGCCGGTACCCGAGCCGGTCCCGGAGGTCGGCGTGGCGGGCTGGAAGATCAGGTTGATCGGCGCGGCCAGTGCCGAGTAGTCCGCGCGCGTCATCGTCTTGGACGCGGCAAAGCGCAGCAGCAAGTCGTCCTGCAGGTCGAATTTCACGTTTGCGCTGGGCAATATGTCGTTGTAGTCGTTGTTGAATGCCGTCGGCAGGTACGGCCCGAAAGCCGATGTCGTGATCGCACCGGGCGTGGTCGCGCTCGTGCCGACATTGGAGACGATGTCCTCGGTAGTGCGCACGAAACGCACGCCGACATTGCCGCTCCAGCCCTGGCCGTCGAAGTCCGCCTGGATATACGCGGCGGAATCCTCTTCCTTCAGCGAGTAGTCGCCGGTCCAGTCGGCGCGCGATATCGGATCGCGGTTGGTGTACTTGCTGTCGAACGCGGCGAGCTGCGCCTGCGAGTAGTACCAGACGGCAGTGGGGAAGCCGCTGCCGAGGCCGCTGCCGAATCCGGACGGATAGAGCAGGAAACTCGTCGGCAGGCTGCCGGCATCGAACGCTCCGGCGCCGGGTCCCTGCCCGATCACCCCTTCCGATTTGCGCGTGTGATCGGCGTAGCGGGCGCCGAATTTCAGGTCCGTCAGGGCACCATTGCCGATCTGATAGACCGCGTCGAGCTGCGCATACTTCTCCTCGTCGCGCACGTCGATGTTCTGGTCGCCGAATATCCAGCTCAACGTTCCGGGCACGCTCGGGCTCTCGCCGCCCAGGCCCCAGTGCGCAGCCGTATTCGTACCATTCAGGACATACGACGCGCCGCTGCCGACGCCGGCGTTCATCTCGACCACATCCTGCGTCGGCGTTCTGCCGTCGCCGGTCGTGTCGCCGATCTTGCCCTTGAAGGTCAGCCGGTCGGACGCGCGGAATTCGCCGTCGAGATTGATGAACTTCGTCTTGGAGCCTTCGTTCGGGCGCGAGATCTGATCGTAGATGCCGTACTGCGTGCCCGGATGTGCGGCGAAATTGGCCGAAACCAGCGTGCCGTTCCTGACCACGTAACCCGGATCGGGCGCCTGGCCGTTGCCCTGGGAGATGAAGTGCGTGCCCCACAGCAGATAGTTGCGGTTGTAGTTCGACGCGTCGAGCTTCGAGTCGAAAAAGCTCAGGTCGAACATGAAGTCGTTGTTCGGCTTGAACTGAAGGTCGATCATGCCGCCTTCGCGCTTGCGCGTCTGATCGAACAACGCCGAACCGAGCAGGATCGGATAGTAGACGTTCGCCAGGTCCGGATGCGCAGTGGCGACCGGGCTGCCCGGCGCGATCTGTTCGTAACCGAGTGCTTCCTGGCCCTGGCGCTCCAGGTGGCGCTTCTCCGAGAACAATTGCACCAGCACGCCGAATGTCTTGTCGTCGTTCTGCCAGTTGACCAGAGCGCTGAATTGTGGATCGGTCTTGCCGGGCAGGTCGGCGCGGACGATGCCTGCGTTGATGTTGGCGGTCAGCGGCTTGCTGAAATCGAGCGGTTTGCGCGTCTGGATGTCGACCGAGCCGGCCACGCCGCCTTCGACGTCGCTGGCCTGGGCGGTCTTGTGCACGACGATATCGCCGACGATCTCGGACGGCAGCAGGGTATACGACACGCTGCGTCCGACCAGACCGGTCTGGTCCAGCGCAAACCAGTCGCCGGATGAAACGGTGTGACCGTTGATCAGCGTCTGGGTGAGGCTGGGATTCGTGCCGCGCATGCTGACGCGGTCGTTCTCGTCGAAGCCGCCCTCGTTCGCGCTGGCCGAACTGGTATTGACGCCGGGGATGCGCATCAGCGAATCGGCGACGTTCTTGTCCGGCATCTTGCCGATGTCCTCGGCGGTGATGACTTCGACATGCGAGTCGGCAGCGCGCTTGGTATCGAGCGATTTCTTCAGGCTCTCGCGGATGCCGGTGACGATGATCGTCTCCATCTCGGTCGGCTGGCCCTGGTCGGCTCCGGCCGGTGCCGGTCCGCCGGTACCCTGGGCCGCGGGCCCGTCCGGCGTAACGACAGGTGCGTTTTGCGCATACGCGCTGGCAAAGCACAGGCTCGCCAGGATGCTCGCTGACAGGATCTTTCTGCGGTAATTCATGGTACCCCTCCAGGCAGTGGTCGACCCGATACGGCGCTGCGCGCCGCTCGGAATCTGTTTTCTACTAAGGAATGACGCCGTACTCTTCGTACACTTCTCTACATTGCTGCATGACAGTTGCCTTTCGTCTTCAGGTGCCGGCACGATGTTGCAGGTGCCAGCTCGCCGCGCCGAGCACGCCGAGCTGGCCGTGTTCGATCAGGCGTACCGGTACGCGTTCCAGCACCGGGCGCATCGCGCCCTTGTCGAGAAAACGCTCGACGAAACCGCTTCCCACCAGGAATGGCTTGATCTGTGGCAGGATTCCCCCGGCCAGGTAGGCGCCGCCCTGCGCGCCATACAGCAGGACCAGGTCACCGAGCACGCTGCCCATCAACCCGCAGAACATCTCCAGCGCGTCACGCGCCAGCGAGTTGGATGCATCGATCGCGGCGCGGGTAATGTCGGCCGGTGAGTCGAGCCGGAGCGCGCCACCGCCGGCCAATTCGCCCAGCGCTGCATGCAGATTGACCAGGCCGGGGCCGGACAGCACGCTTTCGATCGACACGTGGCTGCCCTTGCGCCGCAGCAGGCGCAGCACATCGATTTCCCGATCGGTGCTCGGCGCAAACGCCGACTGGCCGGCTTCCGTGGCAAGCACGACGTGGCCACCGTTCGTCGCGATGCGCACCGCGGCGCCCAGGCCGGTGCCCGGCCCGACGATCAGCGTCGGAGCGGACGGCTGTCCCAGTGCCGCCCGGGTGAGCAGCGTCGTGTCGTCGAGGTCGATCTGCGGGGTTGCATAGGCCACCGCCTCGAAGTCGTTGACGAACTCCACGGCTGAAAGGCCAAGGTCGCCGCGAATCTGCTCGAGCGACACGGTCCACGGCAGATTCGTATTGATGATGGTGCCGTCGAGGCAGTAGCCGGCGCAGGCGATTGCCGCTTCCTGCACGGGTGTGCCGCCGAGCGAACCGAGGAATTCACGCAGGATCGCCGAAAGGCCCGGATAGTCGGCGCAGACATACTTTTCGTATCGCTCGAGCAGCGGCCGCGCCGACGCCTGCGGTCGCACCAGTCCGATCCGCGCGTGCGTTCCGCCGACGTCGGCAGCGACGAACGGCGCGCCGAGAACGCCGGCTTGCCGAGTTACGAAATGTCTTGCACCAGCCTCCACCCGCTTGCTCCCCGCACGGTGACAATCGCGGTCCGCCCAGCCGGCGGGACCCTGACTTGCGGCGGAGTGTGGCCATTTATGACAACGTTGTCAACAGTCTCGCCTGATTTGCATGCGGTCGGATTTTGCGGCGCGAAACCGGGATTGTTTTCGAGCCGGCATCTTCGGCCATGATGATGTTATTAGCATTTAATATCAATAATATACATCATATTTATCGACGCGATATCGTGTTGCATTGCATCAACCGGAGGCTCCGCGTTGCGGCCAGCCGGGGCGCTTGCGCGGAACGCCGAAAACGTATCCAATTGCAGGCGTTCGATGACAACGTTGCAGCAGAACGAGTCATTGACGCGCTTGCGCGACGAAGGATTTCCACGGCAGCGCTGGTGCGCTGGCGCAATGTATACACTGCAACACTTACCACAATTTTGGGGAGACGAGCATGGCGGCAAACAATGATGCCCTGGGTCGCACGCACTCCGGCGTGAGTCCCGTGGTCGTGATCGGGGCCTTGTTCTTCATCTTCGGCTTCGTCACCTGGCTCAACGGCCCGCTGATCACGTTCGTCAAGCTCGCGTTCGATCTCGACGACATCAACGCGTTCCTCGTGCCGATGGCGTTTTACCTGTCCTACTTCTTTCTCGCCCTGCCCTCGTCGTGGATCCTGCGGCGCACCGGCATGAAGCGCGGCATGGCGCTCGGCCTGTTCGTCATGGCGATCGGCGCGTTGCTGTTCGGCCAGTTCGCAACGATGCGCATCTATCCCGGCGCGTTGACGGGACTGTTCGTGATCGGTGCCGGCCTGTCGCTGCTGCAGACGGCATCCAATCCGTACATCAGCATCCTCGGTCCGATCGATGCGGCGGCGCGACGCATCGCCGTGATGGGCATCTGCAACAAGACCGCGGGGATTCTTGCGCCGCTGCTGCTGGGCGCGCTCGTGCTGCGTGGCATCGGTGATTTCGCCGACCGCGTCGCGGGCGCGGATCCGGCCGGTAAGGAAGCCCTCCTGAACCAGTTCGCGGCCCAGATCCACGGGCCCTACCTCGTGATGGCGGCCGCCCTCGCCGCGCTTGCGGTGTGGATCCAGCGCTCGTCGTTGCCCGAGATCAGCGCCAGCGTAGCCAACAGCGATGCGTCGACGGCGACCGCGGGGCCGCGTTCGATCCTCGCATTCCCGCACCTGTGGCTCGGCGTGCTGTGCCTGTTCCTGTATGTCGGAGTCGAAGTGATGGCCGGCGATGCGATCGGCACGTATGGCCAGAGTTTCCATCTGCCGCTCGACGAGACCAAGTTCTTCACCTCGTTCACGCTGGCCGCCATGCTGGTCGGCTACATCGTCGGCTTCATCCTGATCCCCCGCCATGTTTCGCAGGAACGCTACCTGGCATTCTCGGCCGTGCTCGGCGCCGCCTTCGCACTCGGCGCCTATGTGACCGGTGGCTATTTGTCGGTCGGCTTCGTTGCCGCGCTCGGGTTTGCCAATGCGATGATGTGGCCGGCAATTTTTCCGCTCGCGATCCGCGGTCTCGGCCCCAATACCGAACTGGGCTCCGCGTTCCTGATCATGGGCATTGCCGGAGGCGCGATCATTCCGCAACTCTTCGCCCATCTGAAGGTGCAGCATGATTTCCAGCTGGTTTTCCTGGCGCTGATGCTGCCGTGCTACTTGTATATTTTTTACTATGCAACCCGCGGCTACCGGGCCGGGCAACACGCCTGAACCGGGCCGAAAGCGGGCATCCGCCACGTTTTCGTTTCGCGCGAGCGGCCGTTGGGATACCATCGATTGAACCGCGCGCGAAGAAACGCGCGGCCCTGATCCGATCGAACGAGACTGACGGTGCAGCGAAGCACGATCAAAGACGTCGCAAAACGCGCAAAGGTGTCGCTGAAGACCGTCTCGCGCGTCATCAACAACGAACCTGCAGTCCTGGCGCGCACGCGCGAAAAAGTCCTGCGCGCGGTCGAAGCGCTGGAATACCGGCCCGATCTTTCGGCACGCAGTCTGCGCAGTGCGCAGTCGTACGCGATCGGCCTGGTCTACGACAACCCGAACCCCTACTACATCATCAGCGTACAGAACGGCGCGCTGTCGGTCTGCCGCGAAACCGAATTCGGCCTGCAGATCCATCCATGCAACTCGTCATCGCCGAAGCTGGCCGACGAGCTGGTCGACCTCGTGCGTCGCACGCGCCTGGCCGGGCTGGTGCTGGCGCCGCCCATGTCCGAGCGCATGGAACTGATAAAGCATCTGGCCGCGAACGACATCAAGTTCGTGCGCATCCTGTCGGCGGCGGAGGATCCGAAAGACGGCTACCCGTGCGTGTTCGTCGATGACCGCGACGCGGCCTACGACATCACCGAGCACCTGATCCAGCTCGGCCACACGCGCATCGGCTTTCTGTGGGGCGGCAAATCGCATCGTTCGAGTCCCGAGCGGTTCAAGGGCTACGAAAGTGCGCTGAAGGACTACGGCATCGCATTGAACAACCGGCTGATCGTGCACGGCGACTATTCGTTCGACGACGGCTTCCGCGGCGCGCGCAAGCTGCTCGCGCTGAAGGATCGCCCAACCGCGATCTTCGGCTCGAACGACGAGATCGCCGCCGGCGTGCTGGCCGCCGCCAAGTCCAGCGGCATGGAGGTGCCCTACGATCTGTCGATTGCCGGTTTCGAGGACAGCCCGTTCTCGAAGCAGTCCTGGCCGGCGCTCACGACCGCGAAACAGGCCACCGAGGAGATCGCGCGCCACGCAACCCAGCGCTTGATCGCCGAGCTCAAGCGCGACGGCAGCGCGCCACCGGAAGTCGGCAACGAGGGCTTCAGTCCCGAATTGGTGATTCGCGGATCGACGGGGCCGCTGAGGAGCCGCTGACGGCTCGCCTTCCTTGCTGTTTCTTTTTGACGTCTACATCACTGCTCGCGCAATCGCGAAGTCGTCATCGTGTCTGTTTGTGCTGCTCGAAGAGCTGAGCTTCCCCTCGCCCTGCGGGCGAGCGGGTTACTTTCTCTTGAGTGGCCAAGAGAAAGTAACCAAAGAGAATCCACCCCCGGTGGCGCGGTCTCCAGGCATCCTGCCTTGCGACTGCGCGAGGGTGCTCCGGGGTTCGCTGGATGTACGTCCATGTACATTCAGCGAACGGCCGCGCATCGTGCGCGGCCTCCTTCGGACTGATCCTGCGCACCCTCGCCGCGCCACAGGGGGCCCCGGCTGGGCGGCTTCCTGCCGCAGAAGCAACAGCCCTCCCCTTGCAAACCTCGAGGTAGTGCAGGGATGCACGGATTCGTGGGTCCCGGCGCCGTTCGCGGTGCCGAGCATCGCAGCCCGCGCCGGAACAAGCCCGAAGGGGCGCGGCGATGGATCGCCGCGCTTGCGAAGCAGTACACGGATGTACTGTCTGAGCAACCCGGCGCGGGCGAGAAGCGCAGGGCAGTTCGATTCGCACGATGCGAATCGAACCACCGCGTCCGGTGCCTAGCCTTTTGCCTACTTTTGGGCACTGCGCCGCAGGAGCGGCGCGAACAGCGAGGCTGGCCGCGTAGCGGCGAAGGGCAGGATGCCCGGAGTCATGCCAAAAGTAGGCCGCTCGACCGCAGGTCGAGTGGAAGCCCTACACTCAAGATTAAATTAAACAAGAACGATCGGTTCGGCCGGAATGATAGCCAAGGCGATGAAATCAGGTCGCGCGGAGCGCAGCAGCTTCGCGCGCGAGCGCTTCGATGCGGCGCCAGTCGCCAGCGCGCAACAATGACGGTACCGAAAGCCACGAGCCACCGACACATACGACATTCGGCAGCCCGAGCCAGTCGCGCGCGGTCGTCGCGCTGATCCCGCCGGTCGGGCAGAAGCGGATTCCCGGCAGCGGCGCGGCCAGCGAATGCAGGTAATCGGGGCCACCGGCTGGTCTGGCTGGAAAAAATTTCTGGAAGGCATAACCGCGTTCGAACAGTTGCATCGCCTCGGTCGCGGTGGCCGCGCCGGGCAGGTACGGCAGCGACGATTCGTCGGCGGCATCCAGCAGCGCCTGCGTGACGCCGGGCGAAACGCCGAAGCGCGCACCGGCGGCCTCGGCAGCACGCAGATCCCTGGGTGCGAGCAAGGTTCCGGCGCCGACGACCGCACCTTCGACCTCGCCGGCAATCGCACGGATCGCATAGAGCGCGGCCGGCGTGCGCAATGTGACCTCGATGGCCTTGACGCCGCCGCCGACCAGCGCCCGCGCCAGCGGCACGGCATGCGCGACATCGTCGATGACGACGACGGCCACCACCGGCGCGAGCTTCAGGATCGTCTCGACCTGTTCCTGCTTGCGCGCTATGCCGCTCATCGCCCGCCTCCGAGCACGCTGGCGCCGGTATCGGCCGTGCCGACACTGCGCCGGAACAGGGCGAACAGTTCGCGGCCCAGGCCATGGTGGTGCGCATCCAGATCGGCGCGTGCCGCCTCGCGCGCGCGCAATTCGTCGGCGCCGACTTTCACGTCCAGCGTGCCGGCACGCGCATCGACGCGCACGATGTCTCCGTCGCGGATCCGGGCGATCGCGCCGCCGTCGGCCGCTTCCGGCGTGACGTGTATCGCCGCGGGAATCTTGCCGGATGCGCCGGACATGCGCCCGTCGGTCACGAGCGCAACGCGCCGGCCGCGATTCTGCAGCACGCCAAGCACCGGCGTCAGCTTGTGCAGCTCGGGCATGCCGATCGCACGCGGTCCCTGGAAGCGCACCACCGCGACAAAATCGCGGTCGAGCTCGCCGCGTTCGAACGCGGCCTTGATGTCGTCCTGGTCGTGGAAGACGATCGCGGGCGCTTCGACCACCCAGCGGTCGCCCGGCACGGCCGAAACCTTGATCGCCGCGGTACCGAGGTTGCCGTGCAGGACGCGCAGGCCGCCATCCGCGCTGAACGGATTTGCCGTGCCGCGCAACACGTGCGCATCGAGACTTTCCGCCGCGACCGGAACGCGCCGGACCTGGCCGCCATCGCCAAGCTGCGCGCGCACGCGATACGCGTCGAGCCCTTTGCCGTGGACCGTCTGCACGTCGCCATGCAGCAGCCCGGCGTCGAGCAGTTGCGCGATCAGAAACCCCATGCCGCCCGCGGCATCGAAATGATTCACGTCGGCGCTGCCATTCGGGTAGATGCGCGCCAATGAAGGCACGACCGCGGACAATGCGTCGAAATCCTCGAGCCGCAACTCGATCGCGGCGGCCTGCGCGATCGCGATCAGATGCAGCAGGTGGTTGGTCGAGCCGCCGGTTGCGTGCAAGCCGATCACGCCGTTGACGATCGCGCGTTCGTCGATCACCTGTCCAGCCGGAATGTAGTCGTTGCCGAGCGCCGTGATCGCCGCCGCGCGCTGCGTCGCTTCGACCGTCAGCGCATCGCGCAGCGGCGTGCCGGGATTGACGAAGCTCGCGCCCGGCAGATGCAGGCCCATGATCTCCATCAGCATCTGGTTCGAGTTTGCCGTTCCGTAGAACGTGCAGGTTCCGGGCGAGTGATACGACGCCGCCTCGGCTTCGAGCAGTTGCTCGCGCGTGGCCTTGCCTTCGGCGAAAAGCTGGCGCACCTTCGATTTCTCGTCGTTGCCGATGCCGCTGCCCATCGGCCCGGCCGGCACGAAGATCGCCGGCAGGTGACCGAAGGTCAGCGCCGCGATCAGCAGGCCCGGCACGATCTTGTCGCAGATACCCAGGTACAGCACCGCGTCGAACATGTCGTGCGACAGCGCCACGCCGGCCGACAGCGCAATCACGTCGCGCGAGAACAGCGACAATTCCATCCCCGCCCTGCCCTGCGTCACGCCGTCGCACATCGCCGGCACGCCGCCGGCAACCTGGGCGGTCGCGCCGGCGCTGCGCGCGGCCGCACGGATCAATTCCGGGAAGCGCTCGTACGGCTGGTGCGCGGACAGCATGTCGTTGTAGGCCGTGACGATGCCGATGTTCGGCGCCTTGAGCGCGCGCAGCGCAGCCTTGTCCGATGGCCCGCATGCGGCAAAACCGTGCGCAAGATTGCCGCACGACAGCCGCCGCCGATGCGGCCCGGCGTCGCGCGCCGCGGCGATGCGGGCCAGGTACTCCTCACGGCGCGGGCGGCTGCGCTCGACGATGCGCCGGGTAACCTCGGTGACGACCGGGTTCATTGCCATTGCGATCTCCGCTTGCGCTGCATTCAGGCGCTCCAATAGACATCGAGCGGCGCCGCCGCGTGCCGCAACAACGCGCGCAGCGGACTTGCCGCAAACGCCCCTTCGGCGCGCATGATGCGGCCGAACACCAGCAGCTTGTCGGCACCCTCGATCTGCAGGTACAGATTGCGTGCCGCGGCGAGCACCGGCAGCGTCAGCGTGATGCGCTGTTCGCCGGCGCTCGCCGCGCGTATCGGCAGCACGGAGGCCGCGCCACCCGGATCGAGCGCCTGCGCGAGCCTGTCGGCGTCGGGAAACAGCGACGCGATATGACCATCCAGGCCGAGGCCAAGGACGACGGCATCGAACGGCGTCGGCAATGCATCGATTCGGCGCGTGATTTCACCGAGCACGCTCTCCGGTTGCGGCGCATCGGCGAACAGCGGCTCGAAACGCGCGGCTGCCGCGGCGCCCTGCAGAAGATTCTCGCGCACGAGGCGCGCGTTCGAACGCGCATGCGTCGGCGGCACCCAGCGTTCGTCGCACAGCGTGACGACGACCCGGCTCCAGTCGAGCGCCTGCGTGGACAGCCGACGCAGAAACAAGGCCGGTGTCGTGCCGCCGGAAAGAGCGACGACGGCGCTTGCGCGTTCGGCGAGCGCCGCGTGGAGTTTGCCCGCGACCGCCCCGGCGAGCGCGTCGGCCAGCACCGCGCGATCGCTGAAATCGTGTTCGACCACCGCGGCCGGCAGGTTGGTCTGCAGCGGACTCACGCAGCATCCTCATCGTGCCAGCTGCGCCCGTCGCGCTCGATCAGCGCGACCGCCGCACTCGGACCCCAGGAACCCGCCGTGTAGGGCTTCGGGCCTTCTTCGCTGGCGGCCCACGCCGCCTTGATCGGATCGATCCACTTCCATGCCGCTTCGACTTCATCGCGGCGCATGAACAGCGTCGGATTGCCGCGCACCACGTCCATCAGCAGGCGCTCGTAGGCATCGGGCTGATGTCCGCCAAACGCGGTCGCGAACGTCATGTCGAGCGGCACCTGGCGCAGGCGCAAGCCGCCCGGTCCCGGCACCTTGTTCATCAGCCACAACTTGACGCCTTCGTCCGGCTGCAGACGCAGCACCAGCTTGTTCGGCGTGATCGGGCCGCTGCCGGGCGCGAAGATCGAATGCGGAATCGCGCGGAACGTCACGACAATTTCCGAAACGCGATCGGTCAGCCGCTTGCCGGTGCGCAGGTAGAACGGCACGCCGGCCCAGCGCCAGTTGCGCACTTCGGCCTTCAACGCGACGAACGTCTCGGTGCTCGAGTCGGGATTGCCGACTTCGTCGGTGTAACCCGGCACCGCGCGCGCGTCGGCCGCGCCGGCACGATACTGGCCGCGCACGCTCAGCTGCGCGGCATTCTGTGCATCGATCGGCCACAGCGCATGCAGGACCTTCAGCTTTTCGTCCCGAACCGCGTCGGGCTCGAGCGACGCGGGCGGCTCCATGGCAACCAGGCACAGCAGCTGCAGCATGTGGTTCTGCACCATGTCCCGCAGCACGCCCGAGCTGTCGAAATAGCCGCCGCGCTGTTCCACACCGACAGTCTCCGCCACGGTGATCTGCACGTGGTCGATTACGT
>DATNFS010000127.1:0-16609 GCA_035606275.1 Rudaea sp. | reverse complement strand
GCACTGCCTTGAATAACCGAAGGCACCCAGATCGCCCGATGTATCGCCGTCGGTACAGTTGCCCACGACCGTGGCGGGAACCAGCACGTTGGCGAGCTGGCTACTGGTCGACGTGGTGCCATTGGTGCAATTGATTGCCTGGAACGTGTAGGTGCATGACGACGTCGTCGACGCATTGTTCGGCAACGTGACTGTGCCGCTCGGCGAGCAATAGGTCTGGCCCTTGGCATTGGTTTGGCCGGTGCAGACCTGGCCGCCGGTGCCCCAGGGGCCGCTCGGCAGGGTGCAGCCTGCGCCCGCAGTGACTTTGCCGGTGCAGCCAGTGGCGTAGTACGCGACGAAAGCCGGCGTAACCGTTCCTCCCGTCGATGGCAGGGAACTCGGCAGCACGGCCAAGTCCGCCGGCGCCGGGCTGAATGGCGAGAACGTGGGGTCCCCGCTGCCGCTGCCGCCACCGCCGGACGTACTGCAGGTACCTGCCGTATAGCTGCCGTTGATCAGCACATCGCCCGTCGTGCTGATCGTGAACACCGTGCCCGATGACGGCGTGACGGTGCACGAGTTCGGCTGGCCGTCGTTGATCTTGACCACCGGGCTGGCAATAACAGCCGGCGCAACCAGGAATAGGCCCGCGATCGACAGGGTGGCGGAAAGGAACTGGTTTCGAATCATTGCACGAAGTCCTGCTGGGCAAAAACTGAACAAATATACAACGAGCGAATTAAGATGATGCTAGGGAAAGGTTAAGAACCGCCCCGCCGATCCGGCTTGTCGGGTCCGCTTCACCCATCCCGGCGTGGAATCATACGGCATCGCCCACCGATGCGATGTGACGAGGTTGCGAAAAAATCCGCGGCCGGCTGCATGTGTGCGATGAGCGGCGCATTTGCAGGAATAATGAACCCGCAAAAAAAGAGAGGCCCTTGCGGGCCTCTCTCGGTTTGCTTTTACGAACAACGGATCAGGAGCAGGAACCGGTGCCGTTGACGCACGTACGATGGAACTTGTGACGATACAGGCCGGTGTAGTTCGACAGCGCGCCGCCAACGTTGCCGTTGACGTACTCGACGACCGAGAAGCCGGTCGCCGGCAGGCCCTTGAACACATTGACGCCGGCCGTGACGGAGGTCGTACCCGTTGCCTGGGCCGGAGCCTGCGGCAGCTCATGGTTGAACTGCGCTGCGCCGCTGCTGTCCTGCGTGAAGTCGATGCGTGCCCAGCCGGACGTGAAGTCGGCGGTCGGGATGTTCGCCTGCAGGACCGAACCCAGGATCTTCGAGGACGTGCCACCCTGGTTGAACGTCACGACCTGCGCTTCCCAGCACAGAGCCGTACCGGCCGCGGTCGGCGCCGGCGAGAAGTCCACACCCGTCGTCGTGGTCTGCTCTTCACGGTTCCAGAACTGCAGCGCGACCGGCGAGCACGAGGTGCCGCCATTGGCGCTGGTGAAGAACACATCGAACGGCTTCAGAGCGGACGTGCTCGGCGTGTACAGGTTCGCCTTGTCGACGTAGAAACGCTTGGTCGGGAACGTGACGACCCACTCGGTCGACGAGTTCGTGCCCGGATCGGTCTCGTATTCGTTGAATACGTTGTCGACCATGAACAGCGAGCTGACCGCGTTGACGCCGTTGGTGTAGGTCGTGGTGACCAGCTGGCCATTGGCGAAAACGTTGCTCGTCAGGCTGGTGGCGCTGGCGATCGACGGAGCGAGCGAACCCGGCTGGGTGTGCGTCGCGGTCGAAGCGAACAGGTAGAAGCTGTCGATGGCTTCGGCGTTGTAGCCGGCGATGGTGCCTTCGGCAACGTCGATGATGCTGCCCGAACCGAACAGACCGCCGTCCGGATCGCTGATGTCGGTCAGCGCGTTCTGCGTCCAGTAACCGCCCTGGCTCCACGCCTTGACGACCTGGTTGCAGTTCGACGGAACGCCGCTCGAACCGTGCGTGATCGCACTGAGGGTGCTGTCGCTCTCGTTGGTCACGGTGCCCATTTCGATCAGCTCGACGTAGCCTTCACGCGTACGCGCCAGGCCGGTCGGACCACCGTCCTTGCCCTGCGCCGTGCTGCCATCGAACGCAGCGGTACGGAACGCCTGGCCACCCGGCTTCGGAATCGCCGGAACGGTGCAGCTGTTGTCGTTGGTGAAGACCGCGGCGCCGCCGGCAGAGGTCGGGCCAACGGCTGCAACCCACACGTCGAACGGCGACATGTACAGGTTGAAGTCGAGCACTTCACGGCTGTTGTAGGCTTCGAGGAAACGGACCTTGATGGCCTTGCCTTCGTTCGTGGTGTTGACCACGGAGAGCAGGGTCGCGTTGCCGCCATTGACGGTGTAATACGGATAGATGAGCACCGAGCCCAAACCATCGGGGTTCAGGTATACGGCGTTCGCCATATTGGAGATTCCTGCCACGCCGGCGATACCGGCAAGGATGGCAGCAGTCATGCTGGTTCTTTTCATTTCAACACTCCTAGATCGACCACAGGGCTTTGTTTTATGCGCCGCTACCGCCCAACTAGCGGTACACACCCGCCTTGACCCGGTAGGGTTCGGCAACAGCGCTGGCATGCTACGACAAAGCTTTAACCAAAGCAACACCTGTGAGAAACGGCCGGCAGATGCGGTTTCCGGGGCTCCGGACGGGTGTTGCCTCGGGCCAAAAGCAGGCTCAATTCGACGCTTTGGCGGGCTCCGGCGAGGCCGGGGTTGCGCCGCCCGGGTTGGCTGGCTGTTCCTCGCGCGCGGGCTGTACCGGAACCGCCCTGATGCGGCTGTCGGGCAGGTAATACCAGCTGCGGTCGACCTTGACCCAGCGCTCCTCGGCCGGCAGCGTCGTCGGCGCCGTCCTGCCGATGCCCGGCATCTGCACCTGCGTATCGATCATGACCGAGACCGTGCAGCTGTCGCCGTCGCAGTGGTGGCCGCTGACATGCGCCGCCTTCCAGCGGACCGCCACGTCGTTCTTCTGCTCGGCGTACTTTTCGCGTGTGACGGTCTGGCGGAAGCCCGGCGACAGGTAATCGTAGGCTTTCTCGGCCTGGTGCGCGATCAGCAGATTCCAGCGTTCCAGCGCGCGCGCCTCGACCACGGCGCCCTCGTCCTTCCTGCTTCCGCCACTGCTGCTGCAAGCCGCCAGCGTCGCCGCCGCGACGACGAGGCCCGCGCGTAAAAAGTATAAATGTCCAGTCTTCATCTCATTCCTCTTTCGATTTCGGTGATTCGGGCGGCGGCGGATTCTGCGGCGCGGGCGCCGGCTGCACCGGCGCGGAGACCTTTTCGGCCGAATTGGAGTGCAGCGGCGCCAGGGTCTTGAAGCGGCTCTGATACTCGGCCGTGACCCGGTCTGCATCGTCGGAATTGTTGATCACCTGCGGCGTGATCAGCACGATCAGCTCGGTCCGGGTCGTGGTGTGCGTGGTGTTGCCGAACAGCTTGCCGACGAGCGGTATGCTGCTCAGGAACGGAATGCCGGTGTCGCTGACCGTGCCAAGGTCGCGGATCAGGCCGCCGAGCAGCACGGTATGCCCGCTCTGCACCGCGACCTGGGTCGACAGCTGGCGCTGGTCGATCGGCGGGTTTGTGCCGGCCGGTGCCGCCTCCGGATTGCTGACCTCCTGCTGCACTTCCAGATACACCAGACCGCCCGGATTGACGCGCGGCTTGACGTCGAGCACGACGCCGGTATTGAGGTACTGCACGCTGCCCGTCGTGCCGCCGTAGGCCGACGTGCCGAGCGCGTTGCCGGTCGTGCCGGTGGTGGTCGGAGCAACCGTGTTCAGTCCGTTGTAGTAGGTCTGCACGACCGGAATCTGCGTGCCGACGTTGATCTGCGCTTCCTGGTTGTTCATCACGACCATCGACGGCGCCGACAGCGTGCGCGCCTGACCGTTGGTCTGCAGCGCATTGATCGCCACCTCGAAATTCTTGTTCAGGAACGAGTAGAAGAAGCCGCCGTCGTTGGTCGGGCCGACATTGCCGGTCGCGCCCAACTCGGCGCGATGGCGGTCCCACATGTTGCCGCCGACCGGCGGCAGGTAGTTGCCGTTGGCCTGTGCCGAGCCGGTCCCCGTGCCGATCAGTCCGGCCAAATACCACTGCAGGCCGAACTGCAGGTTTCCGCTCAGCGTGATCTCGAGGATCTTGACCTCGAGCTGCACCTGCAGCTGCGGAATGTCCAGGCGCCGGATTGCGGCGAGGATCGAGTCCCACTCGCCGGGCGTCGCCATGACCAGCAACTGGTTGTTCTCCTCGATCGGCGTGATGCGGATGTCGGTCTCGGTCTTGCCGGCCGCCCCGGCCGGCCCGCCCGTGCCGGTGGTCGAGACATTCGCTCCGGCCGCGCCGCCGGTCGCCGTCGTGCCGGTGCGATTCTGGTTGTTGCCGTACGAGTTGCTGCCGAGGCGGCTGCTGTTGTTGCTGTTCAGCCCGCTGCTGCCGCCGATGCCGCCGACACCGCCGCCGGAACCGCCGAGCGCGCCGATCGTTACCGGCCGCATGCCAGGCGCGACGTTGCCGGAGTTCGATCCGGCAGCGCCGCCGGTGCGCCCGGTGAAGATCGCGTTGAGATGGTCCGACAGGTCCGTCGCTTTTGCATTTTTTACATCGTATACATACAGCTGCGTGCCGTTTTCGCCGACCCCCATGTCGAGCTTGTACAGCCACTGCTCGGCCTGCTCCAGATAGCTGCGCTGCGGCGTGATGACGATGACCGAGTTGGTGGTTTCCATCGGCACGAAGCGGAACATGCCCGCCAGCGGCGATTCGCCCGTGGTGCCGAAGATCTTGTCCAGCTCGGGCATGACCTTGGTGACATCCATGTTGCGCAGGCCGTAGACGCCGACCGACATGCCCTTGAGCCAGTCGACGTCGAACACCTCGATCGTGCGCTGGTAGTTTTCCAGCTCGGATGCGGTCCCGGCCATGACGATCATCGCGCGCGCATTGTCGGCGGACACGACCGCGTCGGCCTTCGCATAGGGCTTGAGCAGCTTCTGCATTTCCGTGGCCGCGATATAGCGCAGCGGGAATGCCCGACCTTCGTAGCCTTGGGCGATGCGCGGCGGCGTCATGCGCGGCGTCAGGTTGCCGGGAATCGCATCCTTGATCGGCACGACTTCATAACGGCCTTCCTTGCGGATCAGCGTGTTGTTGGTCCACGCCAGCAACATCTCGAGGATCGGCATCGCCTGATCGGCGGTGATCGGCCTGGCAGTGGAAAATGTCACGTTGCCGGTGACGCTCGGTGCAATCGTGTAGTTTTCCTGCAGCAGCCCGCCGAGGATCTGCTGCACCGCGGCCTGGATCGGCATGCTCTCGAAATTCAGCGTGATCTGGCCTTCGGCGGAGGGCGGATTGCGCAGCGGCGCGCGTGCCGCATCCTCGTTGATCAGGCGGCCGGTTCCCGGCTCGACCTTGGCGCTCGCGGTGCTGTGCGCCTTGTCGTCATGCTTGATCGTGATCGGCTTCTCGTCGTTCGCGGTTACCTGCCGGACCGGTGCGGCCGGCACAGCCGACGGCGACGCCAACTCGAGTTCGAGCGCATCCTGGTGCGTGCCGGGCATCGTGGAACAGCCCGCCATCAGCACCAGCACGACGGCCGCAATCAGTATTCGGGGACGTAATGACACGTGATTTGCTCCGGAATGTTTGCTGTCGTCGTATCGGTTCATTGCCGCTGCTGCGCCGGGTTCGGAGGTGGAGGTGGTACCGGTTCGCCGCCCTGGCGCTCGGCCTTCATGCGTTCGGCCGCTTCGCGCATCTGCTTGCGCCGCTCCTCGATGCGGCGCTGCAATTCCTCGCTTTGCGTCGACACCGGGCCGGTGGGCAGTGCATTGGCGGCACGATTGGCGGCCGCCGCCGCAGCCGCCGCGGTGGTTCCGGCGCCCCCGGTCCGCGACTGCGGGCCGGGCTTCTGACCCGCACTGGCGACCGCCAGTTCCACTTCGACTTCCTCGCCGGCGGTGCTCTTGAAGATTGCGCTGCGATTTTTCACCTGGCTCAACGTCCACGTGCCCTGGTCGCCGGGCAGCGGCATGCCTTCCTTCAGCGCAATCGTCTGCGCCTTGCCGTTCTCGCGCACCATCGCCATGCGGCTTTCGGGTTTGCCGACGAGCAGCGTGCCGGTCAGGCTGATATTCAGCGGGCTCGGCGGCGTTTCGGGTGTGCTGTCGGTCGCCTCGTCCTTGACCGGTTTGCGGTCGTCGTTGAACAGCGGCCGCTGGCTGATCGCGGCAAAGTCGGACTGCGGCGGAAGCTGGAACGGATCGCGGTCGATGGCGCTGCCACTCGCGTTCTCGCCGGCATTGAGTTCGGTATCGTTCCAGTGGTAACCGCGGCCGAGGCCGAACTGCATCGCCACGGCAAGCACGAACAGCACGCCACAGGCCGAGGCCAGAATCGTCGTCAGCACTTTTTCGCCGGCCCGCGTCATGGCGCTGGCGCCTTGCCGCCGGCCTGACGCAGGTAGCCGGACAGGTTGAACTGGATTTCCAGCGCGCTCACCGGCGCCTTCCTGTTGCCTGGCGGCACGTAGCCGCCGAGCTGGCGGTAGATCGTGAGCCGGTCGATGAACAGATACGGGTTGCCGCCTTCCAGATCGTAGACGATGTCGGAAAAATGCTCGAGGCCGCAGCGCATGCGCACCTGCGCGGTGACGCGCTGGTAGAGTTCTTCCTCGGCGTTCTTGAACGGCGACGTGCTCACCGTCTGGCAGGTCGTGCTCTCCCCGACATGCGCGGAAATGGTCTGCTTGAGCCGTTGCACGATGTCGGAAAAGGCGCTGTTCGGATCGGCGTCGGTCAGGAATGCCTGGTTGTTCTGCTCGAACGCGCGCGCCTCGGCCAGGCGCCGCTCGATCTGCGGGCGCTGCGCGACGATCTGGCTGAAACGGCTTTCCTGGTCGCGCAAGTCGTTCATCTGCTCGCTGATCGCCAGGTGCGGCGCGACGAACCACCAGTGCACGCCGAGCAGATACACGACGATCGCCGCGATCAGCAGCAGCACCAGTGCCAGGAAACGGCGGTTACGGGCTTCCGGCAGCAGGCGCATGGCCGCTTCCTCCGTCCTTGCGTGGCCCGGAATCCTTCGCCGGCTTGTGCTCCTTGCCGGCTTCGGCGTCCGCCTTGTGGCGGAACTCCAGGCTCATGTTGAAGCGGTCCTTGTGCGTGCGCGGGTCCTGCTGGATCGTGCCCTGGAAACTCGGGTTCTCGACCACATCGGATTGCGCCAGGCCCTCGGTCAGCTTGGTCGTGTTGTCGCTCAGCCCCTGCACGTCGATCTTGTATTTCTCGTCGACCGCCAGGCGCTCGAGGTAGGTGTCGTCGGGCAGGCGCTGCGACAGGTCCGACAGCAACGCCACCATGGCCGGCGTTTCGTGCTTGCGCCGGTTGAGGAAGTTCGCCGCCGAGATCGAATCGTTCAGGGTCTTCTTCAGCGCGCTGACCTGTTTTGCGGCATTTTGTGCTTTTTCCACTTGTGCGCTCATTGCCGCAAGCGCGGCTTCGCGATTCGCCAGCGACAGCAGCATGACCGTCACCAGCAGCACCACCGCGCCGGCGGCCAGGCCGAGATTGAGGCGCAGGCGCGGATTGATGCGGCGCGGCCGCCGCTCCACCGGCAGCAGGTTCAGACCCATGCGTCCGCTGCCGGGACCGTCGCGCCAGCAGTCGACGCCGTCGAGTTGCAACGCCGCGGCCGAAAGCTTCGCCAGATCCGCATCGAGCGGCGCGCGCGGCACGACGATCAGCGTGATGTGCAGGTTCTTCGCAGCCGCTTCACGCTCGCCGAGGCGATAGTCGAAATAGACCTGATCGGCCTTGAACGGCGTCTGCCGATCCATCTCGAACGCCAGCACCTGGCGCAGGTTGGTTTCGGCCGCGGCCGGCAGGTTCAGTTCGCGGCGCAAGGCGCGACCCGGCGCGATGCAATAGAAGGTGCGCAGGTTCGGATCGTCGACCTGGGTGCGCACGCGTTCGATCGCCGCCTTGCGCTCGGCGTCGCCGGCGTCGAGCGCGACGACTTCGGCTTCGCTGCAGGCGTTGCCGGTCTGGCGCCAGATCGCGAGCTGGTCGTCGCGCATCTCCAGCAACAGCGCCTCGGCGCGTTCCGCCAGCAGCCCGCGCCAGCGCACCGGCAGGAGCGCCGCCAGTTCACCGCCCCACCACGCGAAGAAACGCGGCAGTGGTGTCCGGGCATAGCGCGCCCGCAGGCGGGCGAACTGGCTGTCAATGGCGTCGTTGAGCGTCATCACTCACTACTGTTCTCTGGTTTCATGCCCGCTGCGCGGCCGCGCAGGGCCACCGCCCGGTTTTCGCGCACTCGGGCGAGCGCAAGCCCGCGAATTTCCCGACGCCCGCGATCCGGCAGGTCGCAAGCTCGCGAAACGGGGTGACGCCGCAGCCTCCAGAATCCGTGCGAACCACCAAAATCCGCCGCCAGATCATGAGGTTTCACCGTCACGCCAGCGCAGCACGGTATAGGGTCGTCCCGAAACGCCCACGCCGCCGAGGCGGATGCTTGCGTCGAGCACCGTGCTGACGCCATTGGGGAGCGTGGCGCGGGATTTCACACTATACGTGAGGCCGCCGCCATTGGCCACGATCGGCGTCCCGTCCGGCATCAGCAGCGGCGGAGCGCCGGCCTGCCCCGGTATGACGGATTGGCGCAACTGAATGATTTGCCGGGCCAGGTCGTCGGTCATGTTCGGCAGCGTGCGCAGCGCCTCGAACGGCGCGAAAGCCGGGTTCGGCGTGCCGTTGTTGGAATAGATCGTGACCGCCGGCTCGATCTTTTCGTACAGGTCGTAGGTCATGCCGAACACCTGCTGCACCTCCGACACGGTCTGGAACGGTGCATTGCGCGGCACGTAGGCCAATCCGGCGGCCTTGTACTCGTTGGCTTCGGCGCCCTGCTCGCGCGGCAGGTCGTCCGGATCGCGCCAGTCCTGGATCGCGTCGGCAAGTGCCTGTGCGCGCCCCAGGTCGACGCCGACCGAAATGAACAGCGACGTCAACATGACCGAGTCGGCGGCGTTCAGGTCGACCTTGCCGGACTCGTCGGTCAGCTCGACGCTGACGTGCGCGCCGTCGAAGTCGAATTCGTACGGCCGGCCATCGGCCACCCAGCGCTGCGCCGGATCGGCGTTGCGCATTTCGAATACGGCGCGCTCGAGCCCGACTTCGGCATCGTAACGCGCCGTCACGGTGTCGAAGACATGGCGCGATTCGAGGTTTTCGGTGTGCGCGATCATGGCGAAGCTGCCGAGCAGCACCGCCATCAGCGCGATGGCCCAGAGCACGAGCACGAGCGCCACGCCGCGGGTCGAATGGATTGCCGGCATGCCCTGCCTCATCGGACGACACCGCCCGGGTTCGGCATCAGTTTCGGCGCGACCGCGGTCACGCGCGTGGCTCCGGAGTCGAGCATCAGCGGCACCGACAGCGTGGGCCAGCCGATCTGCTCGCCGTTCTGCATCACCAGCTCGATCTGGATCATCAGCGGCGTGACGCCCGGATCGTCCCAGCTCGAACTCCACTGCGTCAGCTGGCCCTGCTCGTCGAGCATGCGATAGGAAAACGCACCGTCACGGATGTGGTCGAGCAGCACGACCGGATCGCGCTCGGCGGCTTTCTCCTCCTTCGGGTCGAAGCCGTTGAGCATGGCGCCGCTGAACACCAGCTGCAGCCCGTCGGGTCCGCGCGTCAGCGCCAGCGTCTGCACGTACGGACCACCGTGACTGAGGTAGCCGGGCATCGGCGCGACGAAGCGCATGAAATCGCGGGCGCCCTCGAACACGTAGTTGCTGTTGAGCGTCTGTTCGTACGGCAGCGGCAGGATCCGGCTCAACTGGTGGCGCAGGAATTCCTGCACCGTGCGCATGCGATCGACGCGCTCGATGACGTGCTCGCCCGAGTGCATCGCCCGCACCGATGTGCGGATGCCGCCGTAGGCGCCGGCGAGCAGCAGCGCGAGCAGCACGAGCGACATGAGCATCTCGAGCAGCGTGAAGCCCCCCGCTCCAATCGGGTACCGCTGTCGTGCGCAAGCGCGACGATCACTCCCCCGCTTCAATGGAATACCGCTGTCGCGCAAAGCGCGACGATCACCCCCCCTCTCCCGCTCGCGGGAGAGGGCAACGGGTGAGGGTCCCCGCTCGCGGGAGAGGGCACGGGGTGAGGGGCTCTCGGGCGTCAGTAGCAGAAGGCAACGCGTGAGCCCTCTCCCGCTTGCGGGCCAGGGCAAGGGCTGGGGGAAAACCTGCGAAAGCCAGCCGCGTCGACTCGTCATTGGCGCGACCGAATCGGAGCCAACGGCGGGATCGTATTGCCCGCCTGTACCGGCGGCGTCATGGCACGCACCGTGGAAAATCGTGCGTGGTGCGTCAGGAACCGCGTGCCCCAGCTGACGACCAGATCGAGCTGGAACAGGTCGAGCTGCGCGTCCGCCGTCGTGATCAGGCCGTTCGCATTCGCCGACGTCAGCGACGTGGCCGTGCTGGCGACCGGCGGCGGGTCATATTTCCCGATGTCTAGCTGCCAGCTGTAGTGCTCATCGAAGCGGCCGCTGCTGCTGCCTTCCTGCAGCGGCTCGCCGATGCCCTGTGTGTCGAGCAGCGACTGCGCCCACATTGCGGCGCGCGTGTACTCGGCCGACTGCGCGGTCGTGTGCAGCGCGCCACCAAGTATCTGCAGCAGCACGCCGAAGCCGAGCGCGAAGATCACGAACGCGGCGACCATCTCGATCAGCGTGAAACCCCCGCTCTTGTGAAATGACGGTGTCGCGCGCAGCGCGACGATCACTCCCCTTCTCCCGCTTGCGGGAGAGGGCAGGGGGCGAGCGCGGATCTGCGAAAAGATCCCGATTCCTGGCTTCATCGCTTGAGCTCCTCGCGCGTCACCGCGCCGGTCAGCCAATCGACGTTGATGCGCCATTCGCTGTCGCCCTGGAACACCGAGATGTGGCCGCCGGTCGACGCGCCGTCGGGGAAGAAGCGGATGCGTCCGGAGTTCTGGCCGGTCTGCTCGCTGTCCGCGGTCAGCAGGGTCATGCGCATCGTCCTGGGCAGGTTCACGACTTTCGGACCGGGCACCATGTAACGATTGTTCTCGATGTCGAGTTCAAGCGATGTCGATTTTCCCTTCACGATTGCCTGTCCGCGCGTGTAGCGCAGCGCGGCGACGAGGCTGCGGCTGGCAGCCTGCACCTTGGCGCTGGTCAGACTCTTGGAGAACGACATCGACACGAGCGCGAACATCAGCGCGATCAGCACCATGACCGCAACCATTTCGATCAGGCTGAAGCCCCTCGCTCCAAGCGGGTATCGCTGTGGTGCGGACGCGCGATGATCACTGCCTGCCTCATGGGAATGCCGTGGTCGCGCGTGGCGCGACGATCGCTCCCGGTCGCCCGCTTCAGCGGGAGAAGGCAACGGGTGAGGGCCGGCCTGCGAAAACGTCACGACTTCCGCCTTCACCCGATCATCTCCACGCGATCGCGCCGGCAGCCGGGCATTACTCCCAGTTGCCGACATCCTTGTTCAGCCCGTCGCCACCGGGTGCTCCATCCTTGCCGAGGAAGATGATGTCGAAGTCGCCGTGCTCGCCCGGCGCCTTGTACTGGAACGGATGGCCGAACGGATCGTTCAGATCGCCAGGCTTGGCATACGGCCCGGTCCAGTTGGGCGCGTTGCCGGGCCGCGTGATCAGGTCGTTGAGGCTCTGCGGCGGAGATCCGTTGTCGAGGATATAGGCCTGCACCTTCATCTCCATCGAGTGCACGGCCGCCTTGCCGGCGCCGTACTTGCCCTTGTTGAAATTGTCGTACACCTTGCCGATCACGATCGCGCCGACGATGCTGATCAGCCCGATCACCATCATCATTTCGATCAGCGTGAAGCCGGCCGAACGAAGCACCCCGGCCGACACGTTGCGATCTGCGCGGCGCCATGCCGCGACACTGAAATTCTGCTTGTTCATGTCTGCCTCATTGGATTGAACCGGTGATGCTGAGAATCGGTAGCAGGATGGCCATCATGATGACACCGACGACGCCGGTCATGACCAGCGTCAGTGCCGGCACCAGCGCTCCCAGCAGGCGGTCGACGGTATTTCTGGCTTCCGTGTCGAACGTGTCGGCCACCTTTAGCAGCATGTCGTCCAGTGCGCCGGATTCCTCGCCGACGCTGATCATCTGCAGCGCAAGCCGCGGGAAGCGCTTGCTCTGGCCGAGCGCGAACGCCAGGCCGCCGCCGGTCTTGACCTCTTCGCTCGCCTTGTCGACCGCGTCGGCAAGTGCGGTGTTCCCGAGAACGTTGCGGGCTATGCCGAGCGCGGTCAGCAATGGAACGCCGTTCTTGAGCAAAGTTCCCAGCGTACGCGCCAGCCGCGCCGTCTCGAGCCGCGCGATCAGCGGACCGGCGAGGCGCATTTTCAGCAGGCGCGCGTCCCATGCAAGGCGCGTCTCGGGGACCGCGAGGCGGCGCCGCACATAGCTCGCCGACAGCACGACGAGCAGCAGCAGCGCCCACCACCAGTCCTGCAGCGTCGTGCCGACGAACAGCACGACCTGCGTGATGAAGGGCAACTCGACGTTCATGTCCTTGAACATCGGCATGAACTGCGGCACGACGAAAATCAGCAGCACGAACAATGCGGCGAACACCATCACCACGAGGATCGCCGGATAGATCAGCGCGTTGATGACGCTTTCGCGCAGCGCCTTGGCGCGTTCCAGATAGTTGCTCAGGCGAGCCAGCGTGGTGTCGAGCGCGCCGCCGACTTCGCCGGCGCGCACCATGTTCACGTACAGGCGCGAAAACACGCCCGGCTCGGCTTCGAGCGCATCCGACAGCGCGCCGCCGCCGCGCACGTGATCGCGCACGCGTTCGATGATGCGCCTGGCCTTGTCGCTTTCCGGCAGCTCGAGCAGGATCTGCAGCGCGCGGTCGAGCGGCTGGCCGGCACCGAGCAGCGTCGCCAGCTGCTGCGTGAATTGCAGCACCTGGGTCTGGTTGATCGGCTTGCGCTTGCCGAGCCGGCCGAACAGGCTGCCGCTGTCGGCGGCATCCGCGGCGCTGACCTCCAGCGGAATATTGCCTGCATCCTGGATCTTCGCGACTGCCTCGTCGTTCGACGCGACATCGAGCTGGCCCTCGAGGACTTCGCCCGAGACGGTGACGGCCTTGTAGCGGTAAAGCGCCATGTCAGCGGGAGACGAGAGACGCAAGACGCAAGACGGACGAGCAAGCAGCCGCGGAACGAGCCGCCTCGCCCGTTGCCTCTGCGTTGTAAACAATCAGAATCGACATGCCATCACCACCGGGTTCGTCTCACGTCTCTCGTCTCTCGTCTCTCGTCTCACGTCTCCTGCGTCACCCGCAGCACTTCCTCGATCGTGGTCACGCCGGCGAGCGACTTGACCAGGCCGTCCTCGTACATCGTGCGCATGCCTTCGCTGCGCGACAGTTCCTCGATCTTGCCCATATCGGCGTGCTGCATCACCATGCGCCGCAGCGGGTCGGTCATGACCAGGAACTCCATGATCGTGGTGCGGCCGTGATAGCCGGTCGCGGTGAGCGGCGAAGGCATCGGTTTATACAACTGGATTTTTCCTTGCGGCTGAAAACGGCGCAGGCCGAACTCCTCGACGACTTCGGGCAGCGCCTCGTAGCGTTCGGCGTTGGCGATGTCCAGGCGCCGCACCAGGCGTTGTGCGAGCACGCCGTTGACCGTCGAAGTCAACAGATAATCTTCCACGCCCATGTCGAGCATGCGCGTGATCGCGCCGGCGGCGTTGTTGGTGTGCAGCGTCGACAGCACCAGATGTCCGGTCAGCGCCGACTGGATCGCGATCTTGGCGGTCTCCAGATCGCGCATTTCCCCGATCATGATGATGTCCGGGTCCTGGCGCACGATCGAGCGCAGCGCATGGCTGAAGTCCAGCCCGATCTGCGGCTTGGCCTGGATCTGGTTGATGCCTTCGATCTGGTATTCGACCGGATCCTCGACCGTGATGATCTTGACGTCCGGCGTATTGAGGCGCGACAGCGCGGTGTACAGCGTCGTCGTCTTGCCCGAGCCGGTCGGCCCGGTGACCAGCAGGATGCCGTGCGGCAACTCCAGCACTTTCATGAACTGCGCCAGGAACTGGTCGGTGAAGCCGAGCGTGTGGAAATCGAAAACGATCGATTCGCGGTCGAGGATACGCATCACGACCGATTCGCCGAATGCGGTCGGCACGGTCGACACGCGCAGGTCGAGTTCCTTGCCCTGCACGCGCAGCATGATGCGGCCGTCCTGCGGCAGGCGGCGCTCGGCGATGTTCAGCTTGGCCATGATCTTGATGCGCGAGATCACGGCCGCGGTCGACGCGGCCGGCGGCGATTCGACTTCCTGCAGCACGCCGTCGACGCGGTAGCGCACTTTCAGGCGGTTCTCGAACGGCTCGATGTGGATGTCCGAGGCACGCTGTTCGACTGCGCGCTGGATGACCAGGTTAACCAGACGGATGACCGGCGCTTCGGACGCCAGGTCGCGCAGGTGCTCGATGTCGTCTTCGCTACGCGCGTTCTCGTCGGTCAGGTTTTCGACGATCGCGCCCATCGCCGAGCGGCCCGAGCCGTAGTAACGCTCGATCAGGTCGTCGATCTCCGAGGAAAAGCCGATCTTCACGTCGACCTGCTTGCCGGTCGCCAGTTGCAGCGCCTGCAGCGGATACGGATCGGCCGGATCGGAGATCACCACGGTGACCGTCGTGTCGGTCTCGGCGATCGGCACGATGTGATACTGCTTGAGGAAACGCACCGACATCTGCACGTTGGCCGGCGGCGCGTCGGGAAATTCCTTGGCCGTGAGCAGCGGGATGCCGAGCACTTCGGACAATGCATCGCCCATCTCGCGCTCGGACACCAGTCCCAGGCGCGTCAGCAGCGGAACCAGGTTGCCTTCCGGACTTTCCTCGTGCAGCCGCCGCGCGCGCGCCAGATCGGCTTCCTTCAGCCGGCCGCGCGCCACGAGATAGGCGCAAATGCGCTCGTCGAGCGATTCGGACTCGAACGGAAGCATGGAATTTTCACGATTCACAACAGCGGACATCGTTATCGGTCCCCGGAGGCTGGCGCTTCGACCCCGCGAATGGTCGCAGGTTCCACGGCTTCGCGCCGGGTCAAAGCCTCGATGAAGCGGCGGTTGGCGGCGATCCAGAGCAGGGCCGGCAGCAGCGAAGGCAGGATCAGATAACCGAATTGGTAGCAAAGCGCAATCAGATTCAGTGAAAGCCCGGCCCTGTGCGCCGCTTCGGCACCCAGCGCCCCGCTGTCGATTGCCACGGCTTTCAGGCTTTCACTGACCACGCCGAACGCCTGCGCGATCCAGATCAGCGGGACGCCGATCGCGCATTGCGCGAGACGCCGGCGCGACGCAAGCGGCGTCGCCATGACCAGGCCAACGAACAACGGCAGCGCATAGCCGTAGATCATCGGGTTGACGGTCGGCTCGATGAAACCGAACTGCGCCGGTGCGCCGGCCGGCGCGGCGTTGACCATCACGCTGGTCGACAGCTGCATCAGGTAACCCGGATGACCGAGCACGCGGCCGTGCGCATCGAGCAGGTCCGCGCCCTGGCTCACGCCGGCGAACAGCTGCGGCCAGGCATGCAGCAGCGCCAGCTTGGCCATCTGGATCACCGGCCAGACCAACGGCGCGGCGAACCAGAACCAGAGGAAGAACGTCAGCGGCAGCCACAGCAGCGCCGACAGCAGGAAACGATGAAGAGGATTCAACGCCATGCCAGCTGCTGCGGGCTTGAACCCCTTTCGCGCGACGGGAGCCGGAAGGATCTCGAAGTCGAGATGTCGGCCGACGTCGTTGCGCAAGACCTGGCGGCTGGCGAGATCACGATACCGGCGCGCAAGTTGCCGCGACAGCGGCTGAGGGTGAGGCCAGTTGCCGAACGCAAGACGCTCCGCGGATGGCGGCCTGCGCAACCGCCTGCGCCATCGCGCTTCGCGCATCGCCCTGCCCTGCAGGCAGAGACGTGCGCAGCGCCGAACGGCCGGCTCGCGCAAGCGGGAGAAAAGAATGTCGGCATGATCAGCACACCCAGGCGCGCGCGTTGCGGAAGATGCGCATCCAGGGCGAATCCTCACCCCACTCGCGCGGCGCCCATGACATCTGCACGGTGCGGAAAACGCGTTCCGGATGCGGCATCAGCGCCAGCACGCGGCCGTCGGCCGCACCGACGCCGGTGATGCCCTTTGGCGAACCGTTCGGATTGAGCGGATAGGACTCGGTCACCTTGCCGTCGTTGTCGACGAAACGCAGGCAGACGCCGGCGCGCTTGATGTCGCCGCTCTGCGCAAACACGGCACGGCCTTCGCCGTGCGCAACGACCACCGGAATGCGCGACCCGGCCATGCCGCGCAGGAAGATCGACGGCGATTCAAGCACTTCGAGCGTGGCCAGCCGCGCCTCGTACTGCTCCGATGCGTTGCGTTCGAAACCGGGCCACGCCTGCGCGCCGGGAATGATCTCCTTCAGCGCGGCCAGCATCTGGCAGCCGTTGCATGCGCCCAGCGCAAACTTTGTGGAATTTGCAAAAAATGCCGCAAAC